>NZ_JBQKKM010000005.1:0-151456 GCF_052116745.1 Niallia sp. Sow4_A1
CCTTTCCTAGACACCCAAATCAACACTTCGAACAAATCTATTTGAATACGAAGGTGATCATCTACCTTGAGAAGTTGAAAAGTCATTTACACAAAAATATTGACAGTACCAAGTATAACTGTCTGGAAAAAGGAAGATTCATAAAAGACGATAAAAAAAGACCAAATAAAGCAATAGCCAATTTGGAATGAACCGTTTTGTGGGTATTGCCTGTTAGGTCTGGGGATTTATATATATAATTTTGGTTTTGGAGCACCTGTAGGTTTTTCGGATACTGATTCCGTTTCAAAATCATCGATAACATCATCGACTTTTTTAGTTTGTCGCTTTTTAACTGTTTTCTTTGTATCTTCGCTTTTTCTTTTCTCTGTTGCTGGATCTGCAACGTTTACTTCCTCTGGTTCTTTGCTGGAGCTCGTTAATCCTCTGTACATTTTCCAAATAGCTGGGATATTTTTAACCATTGGTCCATATTGGTTCACCATAGGCCCAATTTGGCTTGCTGTATTAAGGAATTTTTGAGAATTTGCTAAAAATCCATTAATAGAAGAAGGATTAGTCAATGTTTTTAGCAACCCGCCTCCTCCAGATGCAGCACTTCTAGCTCCTGCATTCGTAGCAGCTCCTGCAGCATTATTACCGCCTCCAAAAAGTTTGGATAGTAAACCGCCGCCACTTCCTCTGCTAGGTACTCCAGCTCGGCCCATTGCTCCTCCAGGGAAGCTAGTTGGTCCTCTCATTCCTGGCATTCTTCCGCCCATTGGTGGTCCTTGGAATGGGCCACGTGGTCTTGGTGGCATCATATAAAACGCCTCCTTTCACTTATACTACTTTATAGAATATGCAAAGACTTACAAGATGTTTAGGTTTTACGAAGAAATAATGGATAGTGTCATATGTAATGTAAAATGCTAGGATTAGGGATAAAAAATATATTTGATTTATGGTATTGGAAAAAATAAAAAGGGCACACATTATAGCCTTTTAGGTAAATTTTTATTATAATAAAATGATGGACAAAAGAGCTATAGATAAATGCCAAATCTGCGCACACTCATTTATCTGGCTATTAAGGAGTTTTTTATATGAGTAATAATCAATTTAAACAATACGAGTTTAAACCATTTATTATAGATGCAATTGACGAATTAGGTTTTTACGAACCGACAGAAATTCAACAGAAAGTAATTCCTCTTGTTTTAAAAGGGGAAAGTGCAATTGGGCAATCGCAAACTGGAACAGGTAAAACGCATTCATACGTTTTACCGATTGTTCAAAGAATAGTTGCTGAAAAACAAGCAGTACAAGCTGTTATTACAGCACCTACTAGAGAATTAGCGAATCAAATTAATCAAGAAATTTTGAAAATAATTAAGCATTCCGAACAACCAATAACAACTCGCCTATTTATTGGAGGTACGGATAAACAGCGTTCGATTGAAAAGCTTAAAACACAGCCACAAATTGTTGTAGGTACGCCTGGAAGAATTAATGATCTTGTTAAAGAACAAGCATTATTTGTGCATACTGCAAAAATTCTAATCGTTGATGAAGCAGATCTTATGCTAGATATGGGCTTTATTGAAGATGTTGATCAAATTGCGTCAAAAATGCCAAAGGATTTAAGCATGTTTGTATTCTCTGCGACAATCCCTGAGAAATTAAAGCCATTTTTAAAGAAATATTTAGAAAATCCAACATATGTTCATATCGAACCAAAGCAATTAACGGCCGCAAACATAGAACATGTGCTAATTCCTTCCAGACATCGTGATAAAATTACAACAGTATATGAAGCGTTAGTAAGCTTTAATCCTTATCTTGCGATTGTATTTACAAATACAAAGCAAATGTGTGATGAAGTTGCAAATGGCTTATCAAACAAAGGTCTTAAAGTTGCAAGAATACATGGTGGTTTGACACCTCGTGAGCGTAAAAAAGTAATGAAACAAATCCTAGATCTAGAATTCCAATACATTATAGCTACTGATTTAGCAGCAAGAGGAATTGATATTAAAGGGATCAGTCATGTTATTAATTATGAGTTACCAACAGATTTAGATTTTTATGTGCATCGTGTTGGAAGAACTGCAAGAGCAGGTTATTCCGGTATTGCCTTAACAATATATGAGACATCAGACGAAGATAAGTTAAATCAATTGGAAAAACTAGGCGTAGAATTTAAGCATATGGATCTTAAAAAAGGCGAATGGGTAGAATTAGATGATCGTAATCGCCGCAAAAACCGCAAGAAGCAAGTGGATGAAATTGATGTAAAGGCTAAGTCTCTTGTTAAAAAGCCGAAAAAGGTGAAACCTGGCTATAAGAAAAAAATGCAACAACAAGTAGAAACAATTAAAAAGAGAGAAAAGAGAATTAAGAGTAGAAAAAAATAGGGGAATAGAGGAGTGTTTGAATTGTTGAAAATTGGTTCACATGTATCAATGAGCGGGAAAAAGATGTTACTTGGAGCTAGTGAAGAAGCAGTCTCCTATGGTGCTAATACTTTTATGATTTATACTGGTGCACCCCAAAATACAAGAAGAAAGAAAATAGAAGACTTAAATATAGCAGCTGGCCAGCTTCATATGGAGCAAAATGGCATAGAAGATATTATCGTGCATGCACCATATATTATTAATATTGCCAATACTACGAACCCAGCTACTTTTGAATTGGGCGTTAACTTCTTACGTAGTGAAATAGAAAGAACAGAAGCACTAGGAGCCAAACAAATTGTTTTACATCCAGGCGCACATGTAGGAGCAGGTGCTGAAGTTGGTATAAAAAAGATTATCGAGGGCTTAAATGAAGTGCTTACTGGGAACGAAAACTTGCAAATAGCGCTAGAAACAATGGCTGGAAAAGGATCTGAATGTGGTCGTACCTTTGAAGAATTAGCAATGATTATGGAAGGTGTTACCCATAATGATAAATTATCGGTATGCTTTGATACATGTCATACACATGATGCTGGATACAATATTGTAGAAGATTTTGATGGAGTATTAGAAGAATTCGATCGTATCGTGGGAATTGATAAATTAAAGGTATTGCATATAAATGATAGTAAAAATATTCTTGGAGCTCGAAAAGATAGACATGAAAATATCGGTTATGGGCAAATCGGTTTTGATGCATTGGTGAAAATAGTTCATCATCCCGAGCTAGAAAATGTTCCGAAAATATTGGAAACACCATATGTTGGGATAGATAAAACGAATAAGAAAGCACCTTATAAGCATGAAATCGAAATGATTAAAAATAAGGCATTTAATGCAAATCTATTGGAAGAAATTTTACAAAGTTAAAAAAAACGCTCTTCCGGAGCGTTTTTTATTTCTTTGTGAAGCTTAAGTATGGTAGATTACTGCTCTGCAAATAAGTTAAATAACTCGTTTAGTTCCTTTGCTGTAGCAGGACTTGTTAATTTAGCGACCTCTCTGATTAATTGTGCACGTTCATTAGGCTTGAAAATATTGATTTTTCGGCCATTAAGATGATTAGCAAGCTTTACGGCTTCTTCGTTTGTGATTTTAATTTTGAACTGTTTACTGTATTTCATTAGTTCAGTAGAGGTTATGTTGTTAATTTTATGATTGATTATGTTTTCAAAAATTTTCATGTCATCACTCCCCATTCTAACATATGAAGGGAAAGACAAAAATGTGCTAATTTTTTTTGATTTCTCTCATTTAGTATACAGAAAGTGATATCTTTACAACAATCATTCGTTCTTGTATACTGATTTTGATACTATTAAATGTTATATAAATCGTAATGATTACTATAGAATGTTCGTTTTATTTGATAAAAATGGATAGGGAGAAATGAGGTGGAGAAAATGAATGTGCAAACTGCACTTGATATCCTAAAGGAAAAAGGATATAAACATACAGACAAGAGAGAAGATATCTTAGCATTATTTTCTAATGAAAATAAATATTTAACCGCTAAAGATGTATTAGAGTCATTAAAGGATGATTATCCAGGTTTGAGTTTTGACACGATATACCGAAACTTATCATTATTCGAAGAATTGGACATTTTTGAAATGACAGAATTAAATGGAGAAAAACATTTTCGCTTTACTTGTTCTCACCATCACCACCACCATCATTTCATTTGCTTGGATTGTGGGAAAACGAAAGAAATTATTACATGTCCAATGGAAGAACTTACTGAAAGTTTAAAAGGCTACGATGTTTCTGGTCATAAGTTTGAAATTTATGGAAAATGTCCTGAATGTCAAAATTAAAAAAACGAAGCATATCTATTCTGATATCGCTTCGTTTTTTCTTAATAGGTTGTTTTTGTAAAAGGAAGCAGGATATATTAACTTTAATTTTTTTAACAATAATTCATAAAAAGTCTTTATAAATGTTATGTAGGGGTAAAGGAGTTTATTGATTCACTTGAGTTTTAACCCATTCTTCCACCCACTCATACGCTTCATTCCACGTAGTTACCCGTTTAACCCCTTCAGGAATTGGTTTCCTATTATAAGGTGTATCAAAGAGTATAACTGGGATTCCTAATTCTTCATGAAGCATTACGGCATTATCATGCTTATCTTCAAAGAAAATATCCACCATATTTCTTTTGGCAGCCGCAATTTTATGATGAGAACCAATTAATTCAATATGATCAAAGCTAATCCCATTATTTTCAAACCATTGTTTTGTTAGTTCAAGCATGCCTTCTCCTCTTGCGCTAATAAATATGAGTTCATGTTGCTTTGCCCATTTTTGTAATACTACACTTGCGCCTTCAGCTAGGGGAGAGGACGAGTAAATTCTTGCCTCATTTTCCAAAAACCACTTGTCAAATTCTTCGTTAGTAACATTGACTAAAGGATAAAATTCATATTGAACAACATCCTCTAATGTAATATTCAATTGAAAGCTTTCATTTAAAAAGGGAACAAACGTAGCAGGGCTAGTTACTGTCCCATCAATATCGATTCCAAAACGCATTTTTTTCATTTTATGCTCCTTTATTCAAAGTTGTTCTTATCTAGCTTAACAAATAAACTCGACAAGGAAAAGGGAAGAACTAAAAAGTTATGTAAATCATTTACAGACATAGGGACACAGAATTTGGTGATGATAATAAATGCTCCTATTAAAGAAAGCGAGGGATCATCATGGCAGATCAAAACAGCAATGAAGGATACAGTCACGATTTTCAAGATAGAGAGCGAACTGGATCACCTGTTGATTATTTGGAAGAAACATCAGCAGAGATAACACCTCCAATGACTTTTAATGATACACGTCCAGTGACCTCCGATGTTGAGCGAGACAGGAATATAGTAGGTGGAAAAGGAATTGGTATTACAGCTTTAGTCATATCAATCCTGTCCTTATTTGTAATGCCTATTATATTAGGGATTGTTGGGATAGTATTAGGATTCATCGCAAGAAAAAAGGGAGCATCAGCACTTGGAACTTGGGCTATCTCTCTTGGTGCCATCTCCATTATCATTGGAATTTTTATTGCCCCGTTCTTTTAACTTAAAAATGGGGAATTAAAAAAATCTAACCTCTATCACGAGGTTAGATTTTCCTTCCTTTTTTATTGAATATTAATTGTATCTTTATTTTCAGCTTCTTCAGCTGCTTTTTTCGCAAAATACTCTTCAGCTATTGCATCGATTTCTTTCTTAAGTTCCTCTACCATTATGTCCTCTGGTACCTTGCGGACAATTTTTCCTTTACGGAATAGTAGGCCTTCGCCACGGGCACCAGCAATACCAATGTCCGCTTCTCTTGCTTCTCCTGGTCCATTAACTGCACAGCCTAGAACTGCAACCTTAATTGGTGCTTTAATCGTAGAGATGTAGTCTTCCACTTCGTTGGCAATACTAATCAAGTCGATTTCAATTCTGCCACAAGTGGGACAGGAAATTAATGTTGCAGCATTGGAAGAAAGACCAAATGACTTCAACAATTCTCGAGCAACTTTTATCTCCTCAACGGGATCTGCACTTAAGGATATACGTAAAGTATTTCCGATGCCTTTACTTAAAATAGCACCTAGACCAGCAGCGCTTTTTACTGTTCCCGCAAATAACGTACCGGATTCAGTGATGCCTAGATGTAAAGGATAGTCAAATGCTTTTGCTGCTTTTTCATATGCTTCAATTGCTAAGTTAACATCAGAAGCTTTCATGGATACAATGATATCATGAAAATCAAGGTCTTCTAATATTTTGATATGGTGCAAGGCACTCTCGACCATTCCATCTGCAGTTGGATAACCGTATTTCTCTAGAATCTTTTTCTCTAAAGAACCAGCGTTAACACCAATACGTATCGGAATCCCTTTTGCTTTTGCAGCTTTTACAACCGCTTCAACTTTTTCTCTTTTCCCAATATTCCCTGGGTTGATTCGGATTTTATCTGCTCCACCTTCAATTGCTTTTAATGCTAAACGGTAATCGAAATGGATATCTACTACTAATGGTATGTTTATTTGTTTTTTAATCTCGCTAATGGCATTTGCAGCACGTTCATCTGGACATGCAACACGAACAACCTGACAGCCAGCTTCTTCTAAGCGTTTAATTTGGGCAACTGTTGCTTCAACATCATGGGTTTTGGTAGTGGTCATGCTTTGAATAAATAATTCATTACTTCCCCCAATGGTTAAGTTACCGACTTTAATTGGTCGGGTTTTTGTACGATGAATAATTTCACTCAATGGTGATTCGCTCCTTTTATATTGGACAAGCCAAAATAATTTAGCTTTTTATTTATTTCTTTGTAACCTTACCTATTGTATCAATGAAACATTCATATTGACAAGAATCTTGCTAAAAATCACTTTGCATTTTTAATGGGAATCCCTAATTTGACGGGGAAAAAGTTTCATTAGGTGAGAAAAACAATAAAAACTTCCACCATTATCATTTCTGCGGAAGCTAAAGTTTATTATTTATATATCGGAAAAGAATATGATTTTCCGATTTGAATATCTTCAGGTTTTAAACCACCATTTAGTTTTTGAAAGTCATTTACAACAGTCTCCAAGCTAACCGATAAGGCGCCAGTAGAATATTCTTCTACAATAGAAAGAACGGTATCACCAGATTGGACTTGTTGTTCAAAAAATAATGGCGCTTCTTCTGGGGATGCCTGGACTTCTATTGAGGGTTCTTGTTTTTGAGTAGAGGAAAGCGTACCTTCATTTAAATCGATATAAATAACATATATTGTCACGAAAATTACAAAGGTAATAAAAAACCTTTTCATCCTACATCCCCCTAAACTAATTTATAGACAAACTATATGCTTGTCCACTATGAATTAGAACGAAAAAAGTATTCAGGCAAAGGGGGATAGGGAAAAAAGTCCTGAATTTAAAAATTAAATTACTTTATCTTTACATGCCCTTAATAAATTTCTGTGAAAATAGTCATAGGGGGCGAGCAAATGACAAAAGTCATAAAGAAGCAAAGGATAAAGGAAAGGCTTTCTATACAAAATCGGTTATTTCTGTTTGTTTTGCCATTATTTATTATTACGATTTTGATGTTAACGTTTATCTCCATTAATAGCTCTACAAAAATGACAGTTAAAATGATGAAGGAGAGACTAGAGAAAGAAACAAGCACTATTTACGTTATGGCTCAAAATACAATGCTAATGTACGTAGGTCAGGAAGAGAAGTTTCAAACGAAAATGGAACAAATAATAAGAGATCAAGATGCTAGCTTTGCCAAAGAAGGGTTAAACGCTTCTTTCTTTTTGCTATCGGAAAAGGAAGTAAAACCATTTAAAGTGAGTCAAAACTCCCGATTTAAGTTGGATGATTCTTTTATTCAGAAACTAGAGGAATTAGAATCAGGCGTATTGGATACAAAATGGAATGGAGAAACGTATACCGTTGCCTTTCAACAAATTCAAGAACTAAGAGGGATTTATTTGTTAGTAATTCCCCAATCTGAATATTTACATAATGTCAATCAATTAAAAAATAGTTTGTTGCTTTTTTCGGTATTAAGTATACTGATTATTGCTGTCGTTATTCGATATTTTGTCAAAACAATGGTAAGCCCATTACTAACGTTACGAGAAATTATGCGAATAGCAAGGAATGGTCATTTAGAAGAGGTTTCTACCATTAAAACTGGGATTCCTGAAATCAACTCGTTAATTAACAGCTATAATTTATTAATACAAAGATTAAAGCTTGTACTATCGGAAATGAATGCAACTAGTGATCATTTATCCAAAACAAATGATATTTTACAAACAGAGGCAATGCAAATGATAGAAAGTGGAGAGGCGCTTTCGGAAATGATTGTTACGGTGAAAAATGGCGCTGAGCAAACGGCAATTAGTTCAGAGCATAATATAACCGTTTTCCAAGAAATGAAAGGCTTAAGCGATCAAATCGACCAAAGTAGTCAAAAAATTAAGGAACATACAGACGAAATGAATGATTCTGCCATACTAGGCGAAGAGAATATAAATAATTTATTTGCAAGTCAACATATGCTACAAGATAAAGTAACCGTAATTTATCGTAATAATGATTTACTTAATAACCATGCTTTATCAATAAAAAAGGTTGTCGAAGATATTAAAGAACTTGCAGAACAAACCAAGCTATTAGCTTTAAATGCTACACTTGAAGCAGCTCGAGCTGGTATCCAGGGAAAGGGATTTGCTGTGGTAGCAAATGAAGTGAAGAAATTAGCTGTTTTGTCTTCTAAATCAGCAGAGGATATAAGAAAGTTTACACTTGATATGGATCAAATCATTCAAAAGTCATCAAGTGATTTAAAAGATATACAAAACAATTTTACGAAAAGTGATGACTTAGTGCAAAAAGCGACTGTCTCTTTTAATCAACTATTGAAGGGAATTTCTTTAGTAAGTGAAGGGCTAAAAGATAATCACCATTTATTAAATGAGCTACAGGCATTTTTTCCTAAGATGGAGTATAGCACGCTACATGTTACTTCCATTAGTCAACAAACACTCGCAAGCTCAGATGAGATGAAAAAAATAGGTGAAATACAGCAGGATAGTATCAAGGTTAATGCTGAGATAAGTTCTAGACTATCGATGTTAGTGGCAAAACTAGAGGAAAATATAAAGATGGAAGAAAAGTAAATCTCTTAAGAAGTAAAAAAGCAAAAACCAATGTGTAAGGTTTTTGCTTTTTTACTGCTTTATGGTTGTAGTGGTTTTTCCGGCTTGACCTCTTTAATTGCTAAACAAACAAGGAATAAACTAATGAACCAATTTAATAGATAGCCACTTGGAACAATGGTTTGTAAACAGTCCATAATAGTAAAGAAAATAACGGGAATGGTTGTACTATATACGGTGATTTTCCAGCATTGTGCATATGTTAATGCTCTGCCGAAAATTTTCGAGAAAAAGTTTCCAAACATAGCAAGTACGATTGTTTGAAGAACTTTATAAATTAGCATAAATAAGATATAGATTACAACTAAAATGATGATAAAAACATATGCTAAAGAATCCATTGTTTGAATAAAATCAATTAGCTCTTCCTTTGTAAGGGTGATATTTCCAAATGAGGAATATTCAAAACTCTGCGCCTGCCCTGCTGTTACGATTACAAATTCATTTTTTAAAAGCGCTACAGTATTTCCATAAGTACTAATTTTTGTATGGTCATAGGTTCCAGAAGCATCTAGAATGATTGTTAAATCAGGCTTTTCAATGATAGTTGGTTCATTTTGATTTTTGGTATTTAAAGTATTATCGCTTATTGTAAAAGAAGGTACTTCTTCTTCCATTGTTATACTAAACGTATGTATTGCTTCATTGATTCCCTTACTTAAATAATACAAATTAGGTATAGCTGCAATAATAGTCAAAAGCAACAAATAAATAATGGTTTTTCCTATGCCTTGAAAACGGAAGCTTGCTATATCTTTTGGAGAATAGAGGCTTCGATAAAACTGCTTAAAAATATTCATTCTGACACATCCTTCAAAAGTTTCATTCCTATTGTATCTTTTTCATGCTAATAGATACAAGTCTCAGCATTTGATTTGCATAAAAAAGTATGGTAAAAGTTTTAAAAGGATATACCTATACTAATTAGAAGGAAAGGGGGATGTAATGGATATTATTTATTGGATTATTATCAGTATTTTATTCATTATTGCTTTTGCTGGATTGATTTATCCAATCATCCCAAGTGTACTATTTATTTTAGCAGGGTATCTATTATATGGTGTCTTCTTTTCGTTTGAAGAACTTAGTGTCCTTTTTTGGATTATCCAAGGGATGTTTGTTGTCTTATTATTCTTTGCTGATTCTGTATCTAACTGGATCGGTGTAAAGAAGTTTGGCGGTACAAAGGCTGGGATTTGGGGAAGTACAATAGGATTGCTTGTTGGACCTTTTGTCATTCCTGTAATTGGCATCCTACTAGGTCCATTTCTAGGAGCCGTACTAGCAGAGCTTATCGTTAGTAGGACCGATTGGAAAAATGCGCTTAAAATAGGAGTAGGCTCACTAATAGGCTTTCTCAGCAGTATAGTTACGAAAGGTATTATTCAGGGGATAATGATTGTGTATTTCTTTTTGAAAATATAAATTAATGGAAGAAAAGGTAAGGGTAAGCTTTTACCTTTTCTTCTATTATTAATTAAGTCCGCAAATATCAACAGGACAGTTTTGACAATCGACTGCTCTTTTTAAATAGGCAAGATTTTTTACAGTAATTTTCTGGTTGCTGTAGTCAATGACTTCTCTTTCTCTTAAATCTTTTAATATACGTTGAATAACTTCTCTTGTCCCGAAGGTTAAGTTCGCTAATTCTTGATGGGTAATGGGAATATCAATCAAGATTCCTTCTTTATTTTTTATTCCAAATGAATGACATAGCCTGATTAAGATGCTGTAA
This sequence comes from Niallia sp. Sow4_A1, assembly GCF_052116745.1. Classification (NCBI taxonomy): domain Bacteria; kingdom Bacillati; phylum Bacillota; class Bacilli; order Caryophanales; family Bacillaceae; genus Niallia; species Niallia sp. Sow4_A1. Next base: position 10,900 of record NZ_JBQKKM010000005.1, read on the forward strand.
AGGCCGCCCTTTTTTCCATTCATTATAAGATCTTGGCATTTCATATGTGCTTTTAAATATCCCGTGCTTAACCAACTAGTAACAGAAATAAGGAGCATTGGATCTTTTAAAGCTAAATCTTCAAATTCACTGCGGTTAATCGCAAGAACATCACAATCTGTAAGACTTTTGGCAAAAAAATAATACTTTGGGGAATGTTTAAATAATTGGTATTCTAACAGCAATTCCTCATCATGGAGTATCTTAATGACGAATTCTTTCCCTTTCTCATGGACTCTCCCAAGAGAAATTGTTCCATTTAATAAAATATAAATTTTTTGAACAGGGTCTTTTTCTTGAAATAATAAAGTTCCCTTTTTTATATGTTCTATTTTGTCAGTCTCAAAGAAATGTTGTATCAATAAACTATATAATGATAGTTGTACTTCATTCATAAGAAAGCACTCCTTAAAAAGTTCCTCTTTTCTTGATTAAAAAACATTGTGAAATATTTGTCAATCTTAATTTGGATAAAAATGGATATTGCGTGAATGGTATGGATTCTATTCTACTCTAGAACGTTGATTCGTAAGGAAGAAACACAAAAATGACAATTTATCGAACTTATTTCAAGTTGAGTTCTAATAGAAGCGGTAATAAACAAATTAGTATAAATACTGGAGTGATGTTAATCACTAGAGGATGGTGGAAATTAAAAACTTTATTTTTAAGTAGAAATATAAAGTTATGATTGTTATTTTCTAACTAATAAAGTGAAAGTGGTTTCATCAAATTTAAGAATAAGGAGACAAGAACAATCCGTCCTATAAACAACTAGGCATTTGCCTGTTTAAAAGTAATTTTAGATGGGTATTTTAAAGAGGGAATCTTTTCAAGCAAATAGATTGAAAGTAAGTTCTTTATTTGATAATGTATTGTTAAAGAGCTTCTCTTATATAAATTGTCGAAATAGGACAAAACAATATAAGGAAGAAAATAATACATATAATATTAGGAGGAATTAGACATGGCTTATTCATTACCACAATTACCTTACGCTTATGATGCATTAGAACCTCACATTGATAAAGAAACGATGAACATTCATCATACGAAACATCATAATACTTATGTAACAAATTTAAACAACGCACTAGAAGGAAATGACGAATTACTTTCTAAAACAGTGGAAGAACTTGTATCTAATCTTGATGCAGTGCCAGAAGCTGCTCGTACTGCAGTTCGTAACAATGGTGGCGGTCACGCAAACCATTCCTTATTCTGGGAAGTAATTTCTCCAAACGGTGGCGGTCAACCAACTGGTGATTTAGCTGCTGCTATTGACAGCAAATTTGGTAGCTTTGAAAACTTCAAAGAAGAATTCTCAAAAGCTGCTACAACTCGTTTTGGTTCAGGTTGGGCTTGGCTAGTTGTGAACAACGGTGAGTTAGAGGTAACAAGCACACCAAACCAAGACAATCCTTTAATGGAAGGTAAGACACCTGTTTTAGGATTAGACGTTTGGGAGCATGCATACTACTTAAATTACCAAAACCGTCGTCCTGAATACATTAGTGCATTCTTTAATGTAATTAACTGGGATGAAGTAGCTAAACGTTATTCAGCTGCTAAATAATAATAGGTTAGCAAAACCTGTGGGCATTATGCTCACAGGTTTTTTTGTCTTATTATGGAAAAGATAGTAATTATAGCTTATTTTCATAATTGTTAGTTTTTATATATAATGCATAACGATATTCATTTTGTTAGAAACTACTCTAGAACAAAGGGGAGTTTCTATGATGAAAATAGGAAAAATTTTAGGTGATGTAGAGCTTACAAAAGATTTAAAAATATTGTTGCTCACCGGTGGATTGTACGCATTAAGTGTAGCACTTTCTAATACTTTCGTTAACGTATTCTTATGGAAGCAGTCAGGAGAATTTAGAGATTTAGGATTGTATAACCTTGCTATTATCTTGCTGCAATTACTTACCTTTACACTTGCTGGCAGATGGGCAAAGAAAATTGATCGTGTCATTGTATTTCGAATTGGTGTTGCCTTCCTTACCATTTTCTATTTGACAGTACTATTAATTGGAGACAAAGCATCTACATTTCTCCTAGTGTTAGGGGCAATACTTGGTATTGGCAACGGATTCTATTGGCTAGCGTACAATGTTTTGACATTTGAAGTTACCGAACCTGAAACTAGAGATTTCTTTAATGGCTTCTTAGGACTATTAAATTCTGTTGCTGGGATGATTGGACCGATGATTGCGGGATATATTATCTCACAGCTAACAAAGTCAACAGGTTATATGATTGTTTTTGGAATGTCTCTTGCACTCTTTCTTCTAGCGGTTATTTCTAGTTTTTTTCTCAAAAGAAGGCCGGCAGAAGGCAAATATTATTTTAAAAGAATTTTGGAAGAGCGAAAAAATAATTATAACTGGAAACTTATAACGAATGCTCATTTTTTTCAAGGCTTACGAGAAGGCGTCTTTGCGTTTATGATAACTGTCTATGTTTATATAGCGACAGACAGTGAGTTGGCTTTGGGTAAATTTGGGTTAATCAATTCGGGAATTTCATTTGTTGCCTATTATATTGTTTCGAGGACAATCAAAAATGAGAATCGGAATAAGTCCATTTTAGTTGGAGGGATTATGCTATTCCTTTCGATGTTTATTATCGTTTTTGATTTTTCTTACACGAAATTATTGATTTATGCGAGTACTATAGCTATCGCTTATCCATTAATCCTTGTTCCTTACACTAGTTTAACTTTTGACGTAATCGGAAAAGGATGGAAGGCAGGAGAAATGAGAATTGAATATATAGTCGTAAGAGAATTGTTTCTCAATCTAGGAAGGCTTTTATCCGTTCTCATTTTTATAATTGGTGTAAGCATGTTCAATCCAAATAAAGTAATCCCTGTCTTGTTGTTTATCCTAGGAAGTGGACACTCGGTGATTTATTTTTTTGCTAGAAGAATCAGATGGAAGACAGCTTAACTATGTAAAAGAAGATTTGTTATAGAGTTAACAGATCTTCTTCTTCGTGTGAAAAGGTGAATGAGAAAGAGAGAATTCCTTTAAAAATCCTGTAATCATATAGAAATTTCTGTAATCTTCCTTTAAAATAGAAAATAGGAAAGTTTTGGAGGAAATGGTGGGGTTTTAAAAGTGGGAGAAAAAAAGAAAAAAAAGAGAAATCCAATACCTTTAAGAGTAAACCTTATATTCTTTATGGTATTTTTATTATTTTCAGCACTTATTTTAAGATTAGGATTTGTACAGATTGTGTATGGAGACGATTATAAAAATGAAGTAGAAAAGAAAGAGGATGTCGTAATTAGCACTTCTGTTCCAAGGGGAGAAATGTATGACAGAACAGGTAAAAGTATTGTAAGCAATGTAGGCAAGAATGCCATTACATATACTAATTGGAAGAAGTATACAGCAGAAGAAATGCGGGATACGGCTGAAGAATTAGCAAAAATTATTAAAATGGACAACGATAAAGATCTTAAAAAGATTTCAGAAAGAGACAAGAAAGATTATTGGATTTTAATCAATCCAGATGAAGCAAAGACAAAGATATCAGAAGAAGATAAGAAACAGCTTGCGTCAAAGTATAAAGACGACAAAAAGGAATATCAAAAAGCGTATGATGAGCTATTGCGTAGTCGCATATCTGAAACAGATTTAAACAAACTAACCGATTTAGATATGGAAACATTAGCGATATATCGAGAGTTTCAAAGCGGTTATTTTTATACTCCCCATATTGTAAAAAATGAAGGGGTTACCGATAAAGAAATTGCCATTATTAGTGAAAACTTAGAAAGATTACCTGGAGTAGACACCCTTCGAGATTGGGATAGAGAGTATGAATTTGGCTCCACTTTAAAAACTGTCTTGGGAAATGTGAGCACGTCTCAAAGAGGAGTCCCAGCTGAAGAAAAAGACAGCTATTTAGCTAAAGGATACAGCATGAACGATCGAGTTGGACTAAGCTATCTAGAAAAGCAATATGAAGATGTTTTAAAAGGGCAAAAGAAAAAGGTTAAATATATTAAAGATAAAACAGATGACATTGTAGGCTCGGAAATTTTATCGAATGGATCTGCAGGAAATGATTTAGTATTAACCATCGATATGGATTTGCAGCTAGAAGTTGAGAAAATCATTGAGGAAGAATTAAAAAAAACGAAATACGGTTATGCTGGTACCAAGTATTTAGATCGAGCATTTGTTGTATTAATGGACCCTCATACAGGGGAAATATTAACAATGGCTGGTAAACAATTAGGAACAGATGATGATTCAGGAAAACAAATTGTTAATGATTTTGCGTTAGGGAATATTACAACTTCCTATAACGTGGGTTCAGTCGTAAAAGGTGCTATGGTAATCACAGGCTATAAAGAAGGGGTTCTAAGTCCTGGTACGACATATATTAATGATTCAACGATGCAAATTAAGGGTTCTAACCCTTTTAAATCCTGGAAGACAATGGGGAATATTAATGACTTAATTGCTTTAAAGCAATCATCCAATGTTTTTATGGCTAAAACGGCTATTATGATAGGAAAGGGAAAATATGCTTATATGCAGCCATTAAACATTGATTTGGATGCATACCCAAAGATAAGAAATTCTTTTTCTGAATTTGGATTAGGTGTGCGAACAGGAATTGATTTGCCAAATGAAATGGCTGGTTTTAAAGGAGCAATTGATCCAAATCAGCCAGCAAATTTAATGTTCTTATCCATTGGACAATATGATACCTATACAAATATGCAATTAGCACAATACATTTCAACAATCGCAAATGGTGGTTATCGTATTCAGCCACACTTAGTGAAAGAAATAAGAGAGACATCCATCGAAGAGGGGCAATTAGGACCGATTGTTCAGGAAATTCAACCCAAGGTATTAAATAAGTTAGATTTGGAACCTGGTTGGATGGAGCAAATTCAAAAAGGCTTCCGAATGGTAATGCAGCCAGGAGGGACAGGAAGTGTCTTTGCAGGTGCTTCTTATAGTCCAGCTGGAAAGACTGGGACCGCAGAAGCTTTTTATTATGATCCATTAAATAAGCAAGAAGAACCACCACAAGTTATGAATGTAAGTTTAATAACATATGCCCCGTCCGATAATCCAGAAGTAGCAATGGCAGTAATGGTTCCATGGGTTTATACAACAAATAATGGTCCTTCGCCGAACTTAACAATCGGAAAACGTGTAATGGATAAATACTTTGAATTAAAGAAAGAAAAAGACTAGATTAATAGACTTACGATAAAAGAGGCTGGGACATAAGCATTTCAACCAATAATAAACGCGAATATTTATGCGGTTAATCCGCATAAATATTCGCGTTTATTATTTTGGAAAAAGGTTTAAAAAACGAAGTGTAATGGAGCGGAGGACGCTCGACTCCTGCGGGAAATAGAGGAAAGGCTGAGACCCCGCAGCGCATGCGAGGAGGCTCAGCTTCCTCCCCGCGGAAAGCGAGCGTCCGTAGCGCAATGGAACGACTTAGTTTTTACACTTGACTAGTTTTAAAAACTTAGATCCATGAGAAAGTAGCTTTATTTAAGAGCTAAATTAGAGATTGTTCGTCTTTAAAAGTTAGTTATTTAGTTTTGTCCCAGCCCCTTTTGGTGTTTTTTGGATGAAAGAAACGTGGATACATAGGCGTTTTTTCTCTCATATTAATAAATAAGATAGTAGGAAAAATGCAAATAGCACAACTTAGTCGATTCTAGCATATTATTCCAATTAGTTATTAATAGAATAATCTCCTGTTTTCTATTACAATAGAAAAAGAATATTCAAGGAAAGTGTGATTATACGGTGGGAAAAAAGAAAAAGAAAAAAACGATACCTGTACGTCTTAATATTATTTTCTTTTTAGTGTTTTTATTATTCTCCGCCTTAATTCTGCGACTAGGTTTTGTGCAGATTGTTTACGGAGAGGATTATAAAAGAGAGCTAGAGAAAACAGAAGATGTTACAGTAAATACCTCTGTGCCCCGTGGGAAAATGTATGATACTACTGGAAAAGTAATTGTGGATAATGTTGCACAAAAAGCGATTACATATACGAATTCAGGTGCAAAGCAAGAAGTAATGCTCGAAACAGCTGAGTTGCTTTCCCAGTATATTATTAAAGATACAAAAAAGGTAACAGAACGTGAAAAAAAGGATTACTGGATCATAAAAAATGAAGAGAAGGCAAGTAAGAAGGTGTCTGATACAGAAAAAAAAGCTTTAGCAGAGAAGTATCCAGATCAAGACGAATATAATACAGAAGTATATCAATTGCAGCTGGATCGAATTACGGAGGAGGATTTAAAAACACTTTCTAATCATGATTTAGAGGTTTTAGCAATCTATCGCGAATTTATTAGTGGCTACAAACTAACACCGCAAATGGTGAAAAATAAAGACGTCAGTGACAAAGAGTTTGCAGTAGTAAGCGAGAATTTAGAATCCTTACCTGGTGTAGATACAACAACTGACTGGGAAAGATCGTATGCATTCGGTGATACGTTAAAATCTGTTTTAGGGAGTGTTAGTTCCGCAGAGAAAGGATTACCGGCAGAGAAATTAGATTATTATCTTTCACGAGGATACAGCCGAAATGATCGAGTAGGAACAAGTTACTTAGAACTCCAATACGAAGATGTTCTTAAAGGACAAAAAGAGAAAATTCGCAATAAAACAGATAAAAATGGCAATATCGTAAGTACCGAGGTCATATCAGAAGGAAAACGAGGAAATGATCTAGTTCTCTCCATTGATATGGAACTTCAATTAGAAGTAGAAAAAATAATCGAGGAAGAATTAAAAACAGCCAAGACATTTTCTGGAACAAAATTGCTTGATAGGGCTTATGTGGTTTTAATGGATCCAAATACAGGAGATGTTCTGTCCATGGCCGGAAAACGACTAGAAAAAAATGAAAAAACAGGAAAATTGGAAGTTCAAGATGATGCACTTGGTAATATTACAACCACGTACAACGTAGGATCTGTTGTAAAAGGTGCAACTGTATTAACTGGGTATAAAACGGGAGCAATTTCTCCTGGAACAGTGTGGAATGATACACCTGTAAAAATCGGAAACACAATTAAGAAATCTTGGACAACAATGGGACCAATTAATGACCTGACTGCATTGCAACGCTCTTCTAACGTTTATATGTTCCGTACAGTAATGAAGATGGCTGGTGCAAATTATGTATATGGTCAACCGTTATCTGTACAGCTGAGCGACTTTTCATTAGTTAGAAACGAGTTTGCGCAGTACGGATTAGGAATTCGCACCGGAATTGATTTGCCAAACGAACAAGTTGGGTTTAAAGGACAAGATACATTGCCAGGTTTCCTACTAGATTTATCGATTGGGCAATATGATACGTATTCAAATATGCAGCTCGCGCAATATGTTTCCACAATCGCGAATGGCGGGAAAAGGATGGAACCACATATTGTAAAAGAAATTCGTGAACCTGTAGCAGATGATAGCACACTAGGACCAGTTGTAGAAACCGTAAAACCAAAGGTATTAAATACAGTAGATGTTAAACCAGAATGGATTGAACGAGTTCAGCAAGGATTTGAGATGGTAGCTCAAACTCCAAAGGGTACCGCTTATTCTAACTTAGGTGGAAAAGATTATTCTCCTGCAGCAAAAACAGGTACTGCGGAGGCGTTTTATGATGGACCATCAAGAAGTGATTATGGGGAAATACCTCCTCAAGTCATGAATTTAAGCTTAATTAGCTATGCTCCTTCTGATAATCCAGAAGTTGCGATGGCAGTAATGGTTCCATGGGCATACCAAGGAAGTGTTGATAATGGGGCAAATAAAAAAATCGGTGAACGTGTATTGGATGCATATTTCGATTTGAAAAAAGAAAGACAAAAAGACGAGGAAAAAGAAGAAAAAGAATAATAGAAAAAGGGCAAACTATTTTCCATTAGTTTTGCCCTTTTTTGCATTTTGTTAAAGAAAAAGCCTTTTAATAATGGTAGACCCAATTGTTAAGCAATTTCTAAAAAATATAAGGAACCCCCTAAATTTACATAGCGTTTACATTGATTTACAAACAGTTAAAACCAAATTAATACTAAAGACTTATAGTTAACTTGTAAGACAAAACAACCATCCTTAGGGGGTAAAGAGAAAAATGAAGAGCCTTAAAACAGTAGGATTAACAGCAATGATTGGAACAATGTTAGCATTAGCAGCATGTGGCGGAAATAATGATGCTAATTCATCAAATGATAATGATGCTGGTGAACAATTAACAGGACAAATTAAATTAGACGGTTCATCAACTGTTTATCCAATTATGGAAGCAATCGTTGAAGAATATCAAGCAGAGCAACCAAATGTAAAAGTTTCTGTTGCATCATCTGGTACAGGTGGAGGCTTTAAAGCGTTTATCGCAGGTGAGACTGATTTTAGTAATGCATCTCGCCCAATTAAAGAGGAAGAGAAAACAGAATTAGAAGCAAAAGGAATTGATTATACTGAATTACGATTAGCATATGATGGACTCTCCGTTGTAGTGAATAAAGACAATACGTGGGTAGACCATTTAACAGTAGATGAATTAAAGAAAATTTGGCTAGAAGATGGCACAACGAAAAAATGGTCTGATATACGTGAAGGATGGCCAGAGGAAGAAATCAAATTCTATTCACCAGGAACAGATTCTGGAACATTCGATTACTTTGATGAAGTAATTCTAGAAGAACAACCAATAGTTAAAGCAGCGACATTATCAGAAGACGATAATATTTTAGTACAAGGTGTAACAGGGGATAAAAACGCAATTGGATACTTTGGATATGCTTATTATGCAGAAAACAAAGATAACTTAAAAGTAGTACCGATTGACGGTGGTAACGGTCCAGTTGAACCAACAAATGAAACAGTTGAAAGCGGAGAATACTCTCCATTATCAAGACCATTATTCACTTATGTGAAAAATGAATCTGTAGAAAAAGAAGAAGTAGCTGATTTCGTTGAATTTATGATTGAAAATGCAGCAGTGCTTTCAGAAGATGTAGGCTATGTAAAATTACCAGATGAAGAATATGAAAAAGATTTAGAGTTAATTAAAGGACTGAAGTAATAAGTTTTGATGGAAAGCTTTGTACTTGGCTTTCCATCTTGGTGTTTGGATTTAAGGGGGGCTTGAAAAACATGATGAAACAAGAAGTAAACAGAAATACACCATCTATTCAGGAATTAATTGCAGAAAAAAAACAAAAAAATAATTTAAGTAAAATGCTAGAGAAAATAATGCCTAAAGTATTATTAATTACTGCTATATTATCGATTTTAACAACGCTTGGTATTTTATTTACATTACTCATTGAAACATTCACTTTTTTTGAAAGAGTGAATATGAAAGAATTTTTAACAAGTAAATCATGGTATCCATTTTCCGAACCAGGAACATTTGGAATTATGCCACTTGTCTCTGGGACATTAAAAGTAACCATTATTGCAGGTATTGTTGCTGTGCCTATAGGGCTGGCATCGGCCATTTTTTTAAGTGAGTACGCGAGTGATAGAACAAGAAGAATAATTAAGCCAATCTTAGAAGTGCTAGCAGGTATTCCTACGATTGTTTATGGGTTTTTCGCTTTAACCTTTATAACACCATTGCTTAGATCAATTATTCCTTCTTTAGAAATGTTCAATGCATTAAGTCCAGGAATTGTGATCGGCATTATGATTACACCTATGATTGCTTCTTTATCAGAAGATGCCATGAGTGCAGTTCCACGATCAATGCGTGAAGGGGCTTTAGCGATGGGTTCTACAAAATTTGAAGTAGCAATTAAGGTTGTCTTGCCAGCTGCCGTTTCTGGTATCGTTTCTTCTATTGTTTTAGCGTTATCAAGAGCAATTGGAGAAACAATGATTGTAGCAGTTGCTGGTGGAAGTACACCTAATCTTAGCTTCAATGTAACAGAATCAATTCAAACTATGACAGCCTATATTGTTCAAGTTAGCCAAGGAGATGCAGGATATGGGACAACAATCTATTACAGTATTTATGCAGTTGGATTTACACTATTTCTGTTTACCTTCTTAATGAACCTGCTTGCCCAATACATTTCTCGTCGTTTTAGGGAGGAATATTAAGATGAAGTTGATAAATCATTCAAATGTTATAAAAAAAATGAAACCGAGATTAATGAAAAATGTCATAATGAGAGGATTATTTTTTAGCGCGACTTTATTTGGTTTAGTTATTCTCGCTATCCTTTTTTATCGAGTATTGACTCAAGGAATTGGCTATTTGGATTTTCAATTTTTAACAAGCTTGCCATCCCGTAAACCTGAAAATGCAGGGGTTTATACTGCTTTAATAGGAACTGTGTGGCTTATGGCAGTAGTTGCACCTGTCTCCCTTTTGATTGGAGTGGGGACTGCAATATATTTAGAAGAATATGCGAATAAAAATAAGTTTACGAATTTTATCCAAATCAATATATCAAACCTTGCTGGTGTACCATCAATTGTCTTTGGTTTATTAGGACTAACCTTATTTGTTCGTGCCATGTCACTTGGAACAAGTGTGCTTGCTGCAGGTTTAACAATGAGCTTATTGGTTCTGCCAATTATTATTGTAGCTGCTCAAGAGGCAATCCGATCTGTACCTAGTGAATTAAGAGAAGCATCTCTCGGTATGGGTGCAACAAAATGGCAGACAATCGTTAGAGTGGTAATGCCGGCAGCTATCCCTGGCATTTTAACAGGTGGGATATTGGCACTTTCACGTGCAATAGGAGAAACAGCACCATTAGTTGTATTGGGTCTTCCTTTATTCCTTGCATTCTTGCCGAGAACAGTTTTTGATATGTTTACAGTATTACCAATGCAAATTTATAACTGGACGGGAAGACCACAAGAAGAATTTCAGAGTCTTGCAGCAGCAGGAATAATTGTTCTTTTAGTGCTATTAATCTTAATGAACTCTATTGCAGTATTGATTAGAAATAAATTTCAAAAGCGTTATTAAACGTATAGGGGGAACTTCAAATGACTACAGTCTTTGTAGATAAAGTGAAGAAAGCAGTAGAAAGTAATGATTTAGATGGTAAGGTAAAAAATTCTGTTTATAAAACAAATCAGCTTAATTTATGGTACGGGGATAACCATGCGCTGAAAAATATAGATTTAGATATTATTGAAAATGAAGTAACTTCTATTATTGGGCCATCTGGATGTGGGAAATCGACATATATAAAAACATTAAATCGTATGATTGAATTAGTGCCAGGTGTAAAAACATCAGGTGAAATTAATTACCGTGGTAGAAATATTTTTGACAAAGACTATGGAGTGGAAGAATTAAGAACAAAAGTGGGAATGGTCTTTCAAAAACCGAATCCATTTCCAAAGTCAATTTATGAAAATGTGGCATACGGTCCTAAAATTCATGGCATTCGTGATAAGAAAATATTAAATGAAATTGTGGAAAAAAGTCTAAGAGGTGCAGCAATTTGGGATGAAGTAAAAGATAGATTAAATCAGAATGCATATGGACTATCTGGCGGACAGCAGCAGCGTCTATGTATTGCTAGATGTCTAGCTATAGAACCAGATGTTATTCTTATGGATGAGCCAACCTCTGCACTTGATCCAATTTCGACATTAAAAGTAGAAGAGCTAGTTCAAGAACTAAAGGAAAATTATAGCATCATTATTGTTACACATAATATGCAGCAAGCTGCTCGTATCTCTGATAAAACAGCTTTCTTCTTAAATGGAGAAGTTGTTGAGTTTGATGTTACAGATAAAATATTCTCAAATCCAAAGGATAAAAGAACCGAAGATTATATTACAGGAAGATTTGGATAATAAATTCAGTTCAACACCCGAAAAAGGAGACTCTTATCATGCCAGTTAGAGAGAAGTTTGAAGCAGGGCTTAAGGAACTACAAGGAAAATTGACAGAGCTTGGAGAATTTTCTATTCAAGCTCTCCAAAGATCACTAGCTGCACTTGAGACACAAAACATCGAGATGGCTCTAGAAATAATTGATGATGATGCAAAGGCAGATAGGTTGTATGAAGAAATAAATGATTTTGCAATTCTTCTTATTGCAAAACAGGCACCTGTTGCTATTGATTTAAGAAGAATTATTGTTGGAATAAAGATTGCGACAGATATCGAAAGAATTGCAGATTTTGCAGTGAATATAGCAAAGGCTACTATTAGAATAGGTAATCAGGATTTAGTAAAACCGATGGTACATGTCAAAAAAATGCTGGAAATCACGAATGAAATGTTACGGTTATCTTTAAATGCATATAATGAAGAGGACACAAGGTTAGCTCGGAAAATTGCTGAGATGGATGATGAGGTAGATAGTTTAAACAAACAAGCGTTTATGGAGCTGTTTGAAATCAGTAAAAATAAACCTGAATATTTACATCAAATTTCTCAACTAACATTTGTTTGTCGCTATTTAGAAAGAGCAGCCGACCACACTACTAATATAGCTGAAAATATTTTTTATTTAGTTAAAGGCAGACAATACGATTGGTAAAAAAATAAGGCAACAGGCATAAACAACAAATTTTTACTATAAACGTCATTTAAAAAACTAATATAAAAAACCAAACAATCTTAGAAACTATTGTCTGATTGTTTGGTTTTTTTCGTCCTGACAAGAATGCTTTTATACCATCCTAAAGAAGCGCTATTTACTTAGTAAGAGTCACAGCGATTTTCTTATGACTCATCTCACTCGTTAAACGAAAGCTGCCAACTTGAATTTTTGTGTGGTAATCGTTATCGATTAAGTATGTTTCGAATTCTTCTTGATCTTTAACGATCTTATTTTTATATAATAATTCAGCAATTGTGGAAATACTCATACCGCTTTTAACTTTTAGCGTATAGGAATATGTCTCTTGTGCTTCTTTTTCAGCTTCCTCTTGTTTATTATTTGCCTCTGTATCAGACTTTGCTTGTTCTTGTTTATTTTCCTCTATGCTTTTGTTCAGTTCCTCATATTCTACATTACTTAAAACGATAAAACCCTGTTTTTTAAGGTATGTAGTCGCATCATTTGTGTTTAGGAAGTTTTCATCTTGGTGAGTGTTTTTTTCCATATAGAAATAATAACTACCGATCACACTAGCTGAAAGGAGCATTCCTATAGCGAATGAACGTAAACTTTGTTTCTTCATTTCATTATTGTCCTTCCCGTTCGTTAATAATATGTTGAACTTGAGAAATGGATAGGGATGATTGATTGGCAATCTGATCAATTGGAACTCCACTTGCTGCAAGTGTCCAAACTTGGTTTTTAATGATGGCATGAATAGATGGAGTATTTTCATTTTGGATTGGCTTTATTTCTTTTACAGAAGAAGGAGATTTAAAAGAAAAATCTTCCTCACCAATCATTAATTCCTCTTCTAACACTTTTAATTTCTTTTTCATTTTATATAGTTCCTGTACTTGCTGAATCGATAGCTGATCTATTTCCTCGCGTAAGTCTTTTATAGGATCACGAAGAAAAAAAGATAGTAGAAGAAGCAATAAAGAAATCCCTAATAATACTAGCGTTACAATTAACATAATTCACCTCATGTCACAAATTAATAGTATTAGACTATTTAAAAAAAGCTGTTTTCTAAAAGATTGTTGTTCAATAGGAAAAAAGAAATCATCTTTATCTTTGCAGTAAAACAGTCCAGTCTAAGATATTTTATCATTATCAATCAATAATTCCTATTTAATCAAAGTAACTTATGGAAGGAATGAATGAAAATTGCTATAAGATAACAAAAAATATTCATCAGCCATTTTTCTCAACCGGGAGACAATACTCGATTTTTTTGCGAAACATTTAGGAATATGTCGTAATACTACTTGCATTTAAGCAGGCATATGTCGAATTTCGGTTACTAGAGGAAGCAGATACAAGGTAGAAAAATTTTTTTGCACCTTCAAGATGAACGTACATAAGTTTAAGCGCAATCCGACAAAATCTGTTCATTGTGGCATCCCCCATTCAGTGGTAACATAATAGTATAAATAGGAACTAAAAAGTATCTTGTAGACATATACTAGTAATTTGCGATACATACACCCAAGATTGTCAGAAAGAGGGAAATCAAAAATCTAGAAAGAGGTGCTATTTCTATTGATTGAACAAATTGTAAGTTTAAGACGTAAAGGGCTTTCTTTCCGTAAAATTGCCATGGAACTAAATTCAACTGTAGGTAAAGTTCAATACCAATGGAAAAAGTACGTGAAAGAAAAAGAGAAGAATGAACAAGAAGAAGAGAAACAAATAACCACAAAAACAGAGCCAAAGATTCCCTTTGTCTCAGAACATTTTTGGACAAGCGTTGATTTATTAACCAAGAAAAATGGCATGGAAGCTTGGTTAACAAGTGAAAATACTGCATTAGTATTTTGGCGAATACCTGAAGGGAAATGGCAGCTAATCTCTACTTATTATGATATTGACCCAGAAACCTGCTCTTTGGCAGTGAAGATTAATGATATAACAAGTATTATTTATAATGGAAGAAATGCACATAGCTATCGCCTTCTTCCGGTCGAGAATGGACAGGAATCGATAATATTACAAGACTTGTCTCCAAACAGAAGCCTTTGTTTTGAAATAGGAGTCTTGGATGTTTACCAATCCTTTTTACCGATATTACAGTCTAATCCATTACATACTCCGAGAATCTCACAAGATCAAGTTGGTACTATGGAAAAAGAGATACAAAATTGGGAAAAAGGGGACAATCCTATACCGAATTGGATTGAGCATGTAAGTACCTATAGCTATTATGAATTAGAAGAGCAAGAGGATGTGAAAAAGAAATGAATGGTTCGTATTTTCAATTGATTGTTATAAATAACATTCCTTTTATGAATTATTTTTCGGAAGATAAGAATAAAAAAAGGGAATTTTATGAACACACAATTCAATATATTAACTTTCTTTTCCTTACTGAAAAAAATAATTCTCCATATATCATTCAGCTTGTTGTACCACCAATATATATGGAAATATTAGATTTGCAGTCATTTCGGGAAGAAATGACAGAATTTTTAGAAAAAGAGAACTGCAACGTTGAATTACTAACATATTGGCAACAAAAAGATAAAAATTTATTAAAGATAATGAAATCACTCATTCAAGATAATAGAATAGAACTCCTTGCAAGCCCTGCTTCCTTTTCACAAGTTTCGAACGCTTCAACTAGTACAGGTGTTCAATTGCAAATGGAAATGGGTTTATCGATTATTGATGACTATATAGAGTACCGTCCAAAAGGCTTTTGGTTTCCTGAAGGATATTTCTCGCCTGGATTAGATTTATATTTGCAAAAAGAGAAATTGACATATAGTTATCTAAACAGTGTAACTATAAATCATAGTGATCCATTGCCAAGCGATGTAGGATTAGCTGTTGAATCTCCCCATCATGTTGTTTTTTTTCCTGTTGAAGAAAGTTTATATCAGATTTTTCAAGAAAAAAATCCCCAAAAGCAAATTTGGGATAAAGCGATTATGGAGGTACTTGAATCGTATAATCATTACACGAATGAGTCAATATTATCACTACCTATTGATTTAGAGAGCTATGTAAAAATAGGAGAGGAATTAAATAAAAGTATTCGTTATTTATGTGATGAAGGCTATATGGTTCATATTACTCCTGAAACATATTTGAATCAATTTAGTCAAGGGATGGATCATGTACATCTTTGTTCTTCTTTTTTGGATCAACATAGAGAAAGCCAAATCAAGAATCAAAGTGATATATATGCTTCTTTGGCTTTTGTAGAAAAAGAACTACATCAATGGAGACAAGTTCTGTTATCAAATGAAGCGAAAAGTGTTCAGAAACAGTTGGAAAAAGAATGGCTATTGTTAAGCGCTTTGCTCTACCAAGATAATTGGACGGCTGAAGAAGCTTCATCCTATCTGGAAGCAGCAAATCAATTAAGTATATTTATGAAAGGACCGATTGATAAGGAATGGATGTCTTTGAGAGAAAAGGTGCATCCAATATTAAATACTACCATACAAATGAATAACCCGAAAATAAATGAAATAATTCCATCAAATAAGAAGAAGGCACTTATTTTATCATGGGAATATCCCCCGAATATAGTCGGCGGTCTTGGTACTCATGTGGTTGGTTTAACGAACAGTTTAATAAAAAATGGATATGAAGTACATCTTATTACAGCCCAAGATATGCAGAAAAAGGCAGAAGATGTAGAAGAAAAAAATGGTTTATTCGTTTATCGTGTTAAACCAATTTATAGTATAGAGCAAAATTTTATCCATTGGATCGGCGGACTAAATCTTGCCATGTGGGATAAAGCGATAGAGTTAGGAAAGAAAACGACATTTGATCTAATTCAGGCACATGATTGGCTTGTAGGGGCTGCTGCAATTTCGTTAAAGGACCAATTAAATATTCCATTAATAGCAACCATTCATGCGACAGAACATGGAAGAAATGGTGGCATTTATACGGAAATGCAAAAATTTATTCATGGGAAAGAAAGACAACTAATTCATGCAGCGGATTCTTTAATTGTTTGCAGTGAATATATGCAGGATGAGGTAATGTCCATTTTTGAAGTAGAGCAATCAAAAATTAACATTATTCCAAATGGAATAGAATCTATGCAAATTGAAAATGCTTCCTTTCCATCTGTCGAATCCCTTCATTTAGACAAAAATAAAAAAATTATTTTTGCGATGGGCAGAATGGTAAAAGAAAAGGGCTTTGGTACTTTATTGGAAGCAGCGAGAAAATTGCATAAAAAGCGATCAGATTTATATTTTGTTATTGCTGGAGTAGGGCCAATGTACGAAGAATATCAAAGATTTATCGAGAGAAATGGATTATCGGAATGTGTTCAATTAATAGGATATTTGCACGGAGAACAAAAAAATGCATTTTATGCTCACGCTAATATCGTTGTGATTCCGAGTTCGTATGAACCATTTGGAATTGTAGCATTAGAGTCCCTTATATTTGCAGTTCCCACGATTGTTTCCCATACTGGTGGCTTAAAAGGTATTATAAAGAATGGAGAAACAGGTTTATTTATGGAACCAAATAATGCAGATAACTTAGTTGAAAATATCGAGTATTTATTGGAAAATCCAACAGAAGGCAAAACGATTGGCAAAAATGGTCAAAAATTAGTAAGCCAACTATTTAGCTGGAATCGAATTGGGGAAGAAACAAAAAGAGTTTTCGATGAACTACTAGTAAATACAAAGGTAAACGAATCCATATCTAATTAAAAATAGTAGAGTAGGTGAAAGTAGAGTGAAGATTGAGGCTAATTTACAAAAAGATTATCAAAGTGCTCAAAGAAAGCTACTTATGAAAAAAATAACTACTACCCCTGGAATTTGGATTGAAGGAAAAACTTACTGGATTCAAAATGGCTATGAGAAATTGATACCAGAACATTCGATATCTGTACATGTAAAGCAAATACACAAGCATTCTAAAATTCAATATAACGAGATTTATGTGAGAAATCATTCTCAACAAGCGAAGACATTAAAGATTTTAGTGTTAAATTATTTTCCAAAAGCATACCAAGAGCATCTTTCTTTCGTTTCTCCGACGGAAAATGTCATCTATCATTCTATTGATGACCAGCTCTATTTGGTAAACGGAGAATATAATACAAACCGTATTGAACAGAGAACGGTACAACCTATTTGGAATGTACACACTGAGCATATTTGGACGAATAATCAAAAGGGGATACTTAAATATCAGCCATTGGCAAAAGGATCAAGTGTAAGCATTTTTTCCTTAAGCATGGAGATTATGCCTCAATCAACTGGAATCAGCCGAGCTTGGTCTATTACTGGTACTGAAAAAAAAGAGGTTTTAGAGCTGAATCACATTCTAATGAAAACAAGTACTAGCATTTCCTAACAAAAGATGTTATCATATAAAAGTCGTATGCACGAACTAGCAACCTATAGTTTGGAGGGAAATAAACATGCGTGTAAACATTACGTTAGCTTGCACTGAATGTGGTGATCGTAACTACATTTCTAAAAAAAATAAACGAAATAATCCAGATCGTCTTGAGCTAAAAAAATATTGCTCAAGAGAAAAACGTACTACCGTTCACCGTGAAACAAAATAAGCAGAAGGGATATCTCCCTTCTGTTTTTTCATATTAAAAAACAAATGGTAAGGATGGTGTATACATAATATGCTGGAAAAGAAACAGTTCCGAACAAATATGATCAAACAACTACAAGCAATCAGTAAACCCCATTATGAGCATATGTCTTATCAGATAGCTCTTCAACTATATAACAATACTTCCTTTTCTTCTGCTTCTCATATAGGAATTACCATTTCCAAATTTCCAGAGGTTGATACATATCAAATCATTCGTATGTGTTGGCAATTAGGAAAGGAGGTAAGTGTGCCGAAGTGTATTCCTGAAACTAGACAAATGCTTTTTCGTAAATTAGAGAGTTTCAATCAGCTTGAATCGGTTTACAGCAATTTATTTGAACCTATAATGGAAAAAACAGAACGAACAAATCCAGAAGAAATCGATTTACTCCTTGTTCCAGGATTAGCCTTTTCGAGGAATGGATACAGAATAGGTTTTGGAGGAGGATATTACGACCGATTTTTAGAAAGCTATAAAGGTGAAACCATTTCCTTAGCATTTTCTATGCAGGTAAAAGAAAGAATACCACTTCAGAAACATGATTTAGCTGTACAGAAAATAATCACGAATGAAGGGATATTATGTACAAATGAGTAGTATAATGTATTCTTTAGTAATTTTATTTGTCTCCTATTACGCATACAAACGGAGGTCTTTAACAAAAAGCGGTGCAATTGCAGCTTTTTTTGTCGGCAGTGGAATTGCTTTAGGTTTTGGCTATAAGGGACTAATTATTTTAGGAGCTTTTTTTGTGTCTTCTAGCATGCTTTCTACGTACAAAAGTAAAACAAAAAAATCAATGGAGAAAAAAACACAAAAAGGTTCTAGGAGAGATTGGCTACAAGTAATGGCAAATGGAGGATTTGCTGCTATTGTAGGTATTATTTATTTTATTACAGAAGAGTCTGTTTGGATTACGGTTTTCGCTATTTTGCTTGCAGCTGCTAATTCAGACACTTGGGCTTCCGAAATTGGATCATTAAGTAAAAGAAGACCATTATCTATTCGAACCTTTAAGGAGACGGAAACAGGAACATCAGGAGCTGTTAGCATATTAGGGACATTGGCAGGATTAGCAGGTTCATTTTTAATTGCTATTATAGCTACATTATTATTTCCTCTTCAGCTGTGGGGATTTTTTCTCGTTTTTCTTTTTGGTTTTCTAGGGAATGTATTGGATACCCTTTTAGGGGCATTTATACAGGTTGAGTATCAATGTCCAATTTGTGGTCAAATGGTGGAAACAAGAATGGTATGTCATCAGACTGTAGTAAAGAAGAAAGGCTTCCCCCTTTTTAACAATGATATGGTGAATGTTCTATCAGGTTTTCTTGCGGCATTGAGCTATCTTTTTTTCATTTATAATCATTGATCATTTTATTTTACAAGCGATAAAAAACGAGAATATTTTCACTACTCTATGCGGATAAAAAATAATATATTCACCAAACTAATCATTAGGAGGGATGGAAAAATGTCACGAGTATTCTCCATTTTACTAATTGCTTTAGGTGGATATTATTTATTTCAGAAACGGTATCGTGTCATAAATACTATTTTGAGAAATCCATTTATTCGGAAGTATGCAGTAAGGATATTGATGAATATTCCTAGTGTAAAAAGAACGATGATGAATTCCGTTTTTGGTCGTTCTAAAGATACAATCTATCAATAATCTCTCTAAATACCTTGTGAAAACATAATTCACAGGGTATTTAGTTCATCTGTTTCCTTTTATTCTTGATTGGGTATAATTTTTAGAATGGCTCCCCTTAGCAACCAATCTTATATGAAAAAGATATGGTGAAGCATTTGCTTCTATTAAAGTTATTTACATATTTCTACATAATGAAAGAATTAATATTTTTGTGACGTTCAAGCGATAAAAAAAGGAAAAAAACAACCATTTATAGTATTGTAAAGGGAAAGGTGATTTCCTAAAAAGAGAAAATGTCTTATTTAATGAATGGACAAATGAAATAGAGAAGATATAGCTTTCAGCGTTTGGAGAGTAGGGAGAAAACAGATGGTGATTGAACCGTACAAGTATTGGAGAATAGTCTATTTTTTAATAGTGGAATGCCGTTATAAAGTAATCTATCTAGCAGAAAATCAACAAGAAATTTGGCTGGAGAGCAAAAAGAACAGAGGAAACACACCGATTATTCGGTTGTTCCAAATGGATCTTGATTGGAGTAATTGGTTAAGTAGGGATATGGAAAGAACAGCATTAAATGCAGAGAGGATAAGACGCACATTGCGTAAACGCTCACTTAAGGTAGAGAGCGTGTATATAACTGCCTTTCCTCCTGTAGATGCTTATGACCATTTAGTAAATCACTTGTTTAATAGTCCTGATAAAAAAGTGCAAATTAATACTATTCTTCTTGATCGGTCAGTAGACGAGTGGGAAATAGCAGGCGGAAAAATAACAAACTTAAATGACATACCAGGTACATCAGAAGAACGCGACGATCAAATGGAGCGCTATAAAGAAAATATCCTTGAGCTAATAAAACAAAATGAAAAAGAAGAAAGGCAGTTACTTAACTTTGGCAAACCGTTTATTTCCTATTTATTTATTGTCGTTCAAGTAATAATATTTCTTCTAATGGAAGGGGGCGGAGGAAGTAACAATAGCGAAACATTGGTTCAATGGGGAGCGAAAGTAAATTATTTAATCGCTATGGGGGAATGGTGGCGTTTAATAACACCTATTTTTTTACATATTGGTTTTTTGCACTTAGCCATGAATTCATTTGCTCTCTATTATGTTGGTCCATTAATAGAAAGAATTTTTGGGAATGGTAGATTTTTCATCATTTATCTTTTTGCTGGATTTAGTGGGGTGTTTGCAAGTTATTTAATAAGTCCATCTTTATCAGCTGGCGCAAGTGGCGCGATTTTTGGATGCTTCGGTGCACTTCTTTATTTTGCCTGGCAATTTCCAAAGCTGTTTTTTCGAGTGATGGGTTGGAATGTCATTATTATTATCATTATTAATCTTATATTTGGCTTTACTATACAAGGAATCGATAATGCGGGACATATTGGTGGATTAGTAGGTGGTTTTCTAGCAACAGCTATCGTCCATTTTCCAAAGAAAAAAAGCTGGAAAGTCCAGCTTGGGGCGCTACTTATTACTCTATTGCTAATAGGTATTGGCATTGCCTATTCATCGAGTTCAGGGGTTTCACAAAATCGGGACAAATCTGCATTTATTATGGTCAACAATTATGTAAATGATGAAAAATATGATGATGCAGAAGATGTTTTAGTAACAATTGAAACTAAAAATAATGAGAACTATTATTTTTTACTTTCTTATATCCAGCTTAAGAAAAAGGAATTTGCAGCAGCTGAAAAAAATCTGCAAAAAACAATCCATTTAAATCCACAGTTTCATGAAGCGTATTATAATTTAGCAGTTGTCAGTCTTTATGATAAGAATCTAGAAGAAGCAAGAGAATATTTACAAAAAGCTTTAGAATTGGATGAAAACAATCCAAAATATCTTTTATTATGGGATAAAATTAAAGAGTAGAAATTTGCTGTCTTAAAACAATCGCTTCACCGTCCTTTGTTGTAAATAAGATAAGAAGATGATTGTCATTAATTAATATCACCGGGATAGAACTGCCGATGGGATCAGCAATGGTTCCGTCTTCTTTCATAATTCCCAGGAAATAGTTTTTATAAAGACCTTCAGTCAATTGTCCAAGAATTTTTGCACTTTGTTCCTTTGAAAAATCTGGGAGTGGTGTATCGTTAAATTTACTTAATTCTGTGAGTAAAAGTTTTGTATCATATTGTTCAGCTGAAATATGAAATTTCTTTAATACTTGGCGATAAGAGTATTCAATATAATCTAATGCTTGTTTATCTAATGTTCTTGCCCAATCTTTTTCGACTAAGTTATTTGGAGAATGAAAAGATAGTGGTGCACTCTCAAACTTCGAATTAATGATATATAAATTGTCTGCTGAAATTTTTTGAGAACTGAAAATTCTTTCATTGGCATCATGTATTTCAGCATAATGAAAAGTAATTGCTTGTAAATAGTTGCTTTCTCTTTCCACAACGGTCTTTTCTTCTGAAAGTTCTAATGTATTTTGTCGCCATTCTCCCATCGTGCTTATCAGCTTCCCATTTCCATAAAGTAAGCTCATATCTTGACGTAAATACGCTCGCTTGTTAATAGAAGAATTGCTTTTCCAGAGAATGCTATACTCATCGAATCTTTTTTTATGAAATGTAAGGGTAGTATTTGCTTTTGGGAAAGTAACAGTAGGATCAATTGGAAAATAAGTTATACTTTCCTTTGCAATTTGCTTTTGCTGAAAAATATAAAAAATAGCAACAAGGATAATAAGAGAGAGACTTAATCGAATAAAATCTTTTTTCATTTTTTTCACCGCTCCATCTAATGGGAAATCATTTTACTTTAAAAGCCTGTCTTAGAGGTACTTTTTTTAATATATGAGAAAAGAAGAGAAATATGATAAATGGAGTAGTTTAGGCTTTAATTTGGTATGAAAATATTTCGCGTAAAAGTCATTATCTTGCTTATTACTATTCTAATGGGAGAAATGAATCTGCTGTTGAGGAAACGATTCATTTCCGATATACTTAATTTGAAAACGATTAATTTATCACTTTATGCAAACCTTTGCAGTGAGTCGAATATGTATGAAATCGAGGGGTACCATGGAAACCATTTATGATGTGCAACAGTTTTTAAAAAAATATGGAACGATTATTTATGTTGGCGATCGTGTAGGCGATTTACAATTAATGAAATCTGAAATAAAAGAATTGTATCAATCTCAATTAATTAAAGAGCAAGATTTTGACTCTGCTATGCGATTACTTAATCAAGAAATACAGCTATTATCGGAACAGAAAAATAGGGGGAATTAATGATGCAGGAAAAATGGGTAGCAGGAATTGACTTAGGTGGAACAACGGTAAAAATCGCTTTTTTATCATTAAAGGGAGATTTAATCGATCATTGGGAAATCCCAACAGATAATTCGGAAGATGGAAAAAATATTACATCCGACATTGCTAAATCTATCGATGCTAAATTGCAAGAATTAGGACACTCGAAGGAAGATGTTTTAGGTGCTGGGATGGGCGCACCTGGACCATTTGATTATAAAACAGGTGTTATTTTCAATACAGTGAACTTAGGTTGGCCAGATAACTTCCCATTAAAAGCGCGCCTTGAAGCAGATTTAGGTTTGCCGGTAACAATTGACAATGATGCCAATTGTGCAGCACTAGGTGAGATGTGGAAAGGTGCTGGAGAAGGATCCAAAGATTTAGTTTGTGTTACTCTTGGCACAGGTGTTGGTGGCGGAGTTATTATAAACGGTGATATTGTGCAAGGAGTGAAGGGGGCTGCTGGTGAAATAGGTCATTTGACGGCTATTGTAGAAAACGGAGCTCCTTGTAATTGTGGAAAAACAGGCTGTTTAGAAACGATTGCTTCTGCAACTGGAATAGTTCGATTGACAAAAGAAAGATTGGCTGAAAGACATACGTTGAGTGTACTTCATTCTGTGTTAGATCAAGACGGCGCTATTACGGCAAAGGATGTATTTGATGCAGCGAAAAAAGGGGACGAATTAGCTAATGAAATTGTCCAATTCGTAGCTTTCCATTTAGGATTGGTACTAGCTAATATTGCTAATACTTTAAATCCAGAGAAAATTGTCATCGGTGGTGGCGTTTCAAAAGCTGGTGATGTGCTATTAAATCCAGTAAAAGAAAACTTCTTGAAGTTCTCTTTTAAAAGTGTAGCAGAATCAACTGTAATTGATGTTGCGACATTGGGGAATACAGCGGGAGTAATTGGTGCTGCGTGGCTTGCAAAAAATTAATCAAATGATGAGAGTATCAGACATATTTTAAATCAAATATTTCACAAAATCTTCTTCTGAATCGGGAGAAGATTTTTTACTAGATTAATAGATGGAATATTCATAAAAAGGACACTTTAAAAAAAGCAAAAGTTTTTGAAACTTTTCTTTTAGTTGCACGTCTAAAAAAGTGTAATATACTATATTAATACGCAAAGATGAAAATTAGATTAAAATTTCATAAAGATTGTCTTTATATAATAAAATTATTGTAAAATGTGTAAAGTGATTATGTCGAGATTTTGTTTGATCAATAGTAAGGAGGATACATCATTGTTTAAGAATAAATTTGAATGGTCAAAGCTATCACTTATAGCGGTTGCAACAGTTTTATTGTGGATTAAAACGAATATTGCATATATGACTAGCTTTGATATCAAAATTGAAAATTCGATTCAACAATTTATATTAATTATTAATCCATTAAGCTCCCTGTTATTTATTTTGGGTATTTCCATGTTTCTTTCGGAGAAAAATCAAAAAAGATATGTGCTCATCTCCAGTTTGACACTTTCGATTGTATTATATGCAAATGTTGTCTTTTACCGTGTATATACCGATTTTTTAACCCTGCCACTCTTATTTCAGACGAGTAATATGAGTGATTTAGGAAGTAGTGTTAGAGAGCTGGTTCATCTCACAGATATTCTTTTCTTTGTAGATATTATTCTACTTGCGCTTATTATGAAAAAGAAGCCAGCATTCTTAAAAATTCCTAAATATACTAGGATGCAGCAAAGTATTTTCTATTTATTTACGATAAGCTTAGCTTTTTTCAATTTAAGCTTAGCTGAAACTCAGAGAACGCAATTACTAACTAGGACATTTGACAGAGAGCTATTAGTGAAAAATATTGGGACGTATAATTACCAACTTTATGATGTTTTTCTTCAAACAAAGACTACTGCGCAAAGAGCTTTTGCGGATGGTAGTGAGTTAACAGATATGGTTAATTACAATCAGGCGAATTATACAGAACCAAATAAGGATATGTTTGGAATAGCTAAGGGGAAAAATGTAATAATGGTAAGCTTAGAATCCACACAGGCTTTTACTGTAAACCGGGAAGTGGATGGGGAAGAAATCACCCCATTTTTAAATGATTTTATTAAAGAAAGCTTTTATTTTGATAATTTTTATCACCAAACTGGACAAGGTAAAACATCAGATTCTGAGTTTATTGTCGAAAATTCCTTGTATCCATTAAGCAGAGGGGCCGTTTTCTTTACCCATTCTGGAAATGAATTTCAAGCATCACCAGAAATTTTGAAAGAAAATGGTTATTTTACAGCTTCCCTTCATGCAAATAATAAAAGTTTCTGGAATCGGGATATTATGTACCAAAGCTTGGGATATGACCGATTTTATGAAATTAATGATTACGAGGTAAACGAGGACAATTCTGTTGGTTGGGGATTGAAGGATATTGACTTTTTTGAACAATCGATTGCTCATTTAAAAGAAATGCCAGAGCCGTTCTACAGTAAATTTATCACGTTGACAAATCATTTTCCTTTTGAACTGGAAGAAGAGGATAAATTAATTGAACCTTTAACAACTGGAAGTAGAACGTTAAATAACTTTATACCGACTGTTCGATATCAGGATGAAGCGTTGAAAATTTTTATCGAGAGATTAAAAGAGGAAGGTCTCTATGAAAATAGTATTATCATCTTGTATGGAGATCATAATGGAATTTCTGAAAATCATAATAAAGCAATGGCTGAATTATTAGGGGAAGAAGTTACTCCTTTTGTCAGTACGCAATTACAAAGAGTTCCTTTTGTTATCCATATTCCAGGGATGAAGGGGAAAACACTCTCAACTGTTTCGGGGCAAATGGATATCAAGCCTACTCTTCTACATTTGCTTGGTATTGAAACGAAAAATGATATCCAATTTGGTTCAGATCTATTCTCAGAAAAAAACAATCAATTTGTTGTTTTAAGAGATGGTAGCTTTATTACAGAAGAGTATGTATATACTAAAGAGGTTTGTTATGAGCGCGCGACAGGAGAAGTAGCTGACGGTAATGCATGTGAACCCTATATAGAACAGGCTAATTTAGAATTACAGTATTCTGATAGCATTATTTATGGAGACCTACTACGTTTTTATGATAAAGAAAACGGAATGCTTGATGTAAGGGAAGATACTAATTGATGTTTAGTTAATAGATTAGCAATAAACTGCTTTGTGACTATATTAGTCATGAAGCTTTTTTATATATTTTAAATGATTAAATCCGTTAGTGCTGCTTATAGGTCAAATTATGTAAGAAAACAGCACCTTCATAAAAAAATTATAATATGCAATTGCTATATCGCTGCTAAGCATGTTTTTTATCAGGGATTCATATATATAAATAGAGAGAGGAGTGATCATATGGAGATTAAATTGAGACCAGGAGATACACTTTGGTACTATAGTCAACTATTTATGGTTCCCCTAAATCTTATTTTAGATAGTAATCCTAGCGTAAATCCAAATAAATTAGCAGTTTCTGAAACTATCCAAATTCCTGGATTTGAATCACAAGTCCATCAAATAAAGCAAGGGGATACTCTGTGGAAAATTGCAGGAGCAAGAAATATTTCGGTTGATAGCATATTATTATTAAATCAACAATTAAATCCTAATAAACTTAAAGTCGGAGAGGAGATTTTAATCCCAAACCGTATTGTGGGACGATTTGTGCAGGGAAAGAAAAAGTATGACTATACATCCCTACAGTCAGATATGAATCGTTTAATAAAGGCCTTCCCATTCATTAAAAAGGAAACAATAGGAAAAAGTGTATTAGGAAAAAATCTCGATGAAATCAGAATAGGAAAGGGAAAGAAAAAGGTTCATATAAATGCTTCCTTCCATGCAAATGAATGGATTACGACAGGAATTTTAATGACGTTTTTAAATGACTTTTTATTATCATTAACAAACGGAACTACTATGCGCAATGTTCGAACAATGCCACTGTATCAGGGTACTGATTTATCACTTGTACCAATGGTTAATCCTGACGGAGTTGATTTGGTTTTAAACGGTCCTTTAGAGAAAGAAAAAGAAAAAATCATTTCCATAAATGCAGGTAGCAGCGATTTTACTGGCTGGAAAGCAAATATCCGTGGTGTAGATTTAAATAATCAATTTCCATCTAATTGGGAAATAGAAAAGGAACGAAAAGAACCGAAAGCGCCTGCTCCAAGAGACTATCCTGGAGATAGCCCTTTGTCAGAACCAGAGTCTCAGGTGATGGCAAATTTAGTTGAAAAAGAAAAATTTGATCGATTAGTAGCTTTACATACACAGGGAAAAGAATTGTATTGGGGATATGAAGGAATGGAACCAGAAGAATCGAGAGCAATTGCAGAAGAATTTTCGAGAGTGAGTGGATATAAAGCGATCCAAAATGTAGATAGTCATGCAGGATATAAAGATTGGTTTATTCAAGAATTAAGAAAGCCGGGATTCACAATTGAGTTAGGAAAAGGGATAAATCCACTCCCTCTCTCTCAATTTAATGAAATTTATCATGAAACAACTGGACTTTTCTTGGCTTCCTTATATATGTAGGGCTACACATCATTCTATAGAAAAGTTTAGGCAAATTGAAAAAAGAGAAGTATTCCATTTTTAAGAGATATTAAATAACTATATAGTTGTAACAAATGACCTATATTTGATTGGAAATATTACTTTTAATAAAAAATCTACAAGTGGATTTGAAAAAAGCCGAAAAAAGTCGGCTTTTTTGTGTTACTATTCTATAGAGTGAACAAAACTTGAATAGTATTATAGGGGTGTGAAAAATGTTTTCATTAGGTAAGAGAAACACGCTAGGAATAGTTCTTCTCTTCACTTTTTTCACACTAATTCTGTCTAGCTGTGCTCCTAGACATGATGATTCAGCCAGTGAAAATGAAGCGAAGGACAATGATGTTGATAACAACGCGATGCTTCCTCCTATAAGTCCAATTGAAGGAGAATTTGAGCAAGTATATGGCTGGATAAAGAAAGATACGATTTGTTATTCTTCTATCTATGAAGGGGTATATGAAATTTATGCTTATAATATTTATACAGGAAAGCATATCCCTCTATATAAGTCGGAAGAAGAATTATCTAATGTTCTTTTAAATGAAAATCAACTGTTAATTTATACGGCTCTTTCTGAGGAAGAAGGAGAAATTCATATAATTGATTATAAAGGAAATGAAATACTTTCTAGAAAGCTACAAAGCTATGAAACAGACTTTTCATGGAATTCTCATAATGAAAATGAATTGCTCATTACAACTTTAACCAAGGAATGGGAAAGTAAAGTATTCACATTGGATATTCAGGAAAATGTATTAAGTGATTTTCCTGTCTCTACTCCTTTTCCACAATGGTTAACGAAGGAAAAGGTAATGTATCTTGACTGGGATCAAAGCAATCCGTCATTATATGCCCCGCTGAAAATATTTAATTTGGAAACGGAAGAAGAAAACGAAATAGATTTGGCTAATATTTACTTTATTGACCAGAAAAATGAATTTCTACTTACTATATCAAGTAAGGGGGAAGAAGAAGAAGAGGCAGTTTATACTTTTTATGACGCAAATATTAAGAAGCAAGGGAGTATTTCTGTTCCTCGATTATCAAAATTTGCAAATTGGTTAGTTCCGAACTATACCATTTATAAAAATAGCTTTCTTACCTTTACTCCTGAAAGAAATGGCAATGCAGAAACGTATCAGGAGGGTTTTGAACTTATTGAAGTAGATATGGAAACAGGTCTGAGTAAAAAGTTATTTGCCGATAAAGATTTAGAAGATCAGCCAATTCAAATTTCAAGCGATGGAAAGTACTGTCTTTATGGCTATTATTTTGAAAATATGCTGAATATGGAGACTGGAGATATTACACCATTGTTTACGTCCAATATTGCTCAATAGTTGAAGTTGGTATAAAAATATGCCATCATAGGAATGAACTCAAATCGAATAATAATAGATGAAATCCATTGGCTGATAGAAGAGAAAGGAGAATAATAAATTATGGCAATCGTTGATGTAACAGTTATACCAGTTGGCACACAAACTCCAAGTGTAAGTGCGTATGTAGCAGACATTCAAAAAGTTTTAATGAACTATGAGGAAAAAGGCCAAATTCGCTTCCAATTAACACCAATGAACACGATTATTGAAGGAGAACTTCCAACATTATTTGAAGTGATTCAGGCAATGCATGAAGTTCCATTTGAAAAAGGTCTTGTGCGTGTTTGCACAAACATCAGAATTGATGACAGAAGAGACATCACTAGAAAAATGGAAGATAAAGTGGAACGGGTAGTAAATCAATTAGAGAATAAATAGGAGGGGATTTTGTGGAGTATAAGCAAATTCCTTTAGGGCCAATCCAGACCAATTGTTATTTAGTATGGAATGAAAAGAAGGATTGTTTAGTAATAGATCCAGGTGCAAATGGAGTAAAATTGAATAAGATGATTCAGGAGTTAGAATTATCCCCTATTGCAATTCTTTTAACCCATGCACATTTTGATCATATTGGTGCAGTGGAGGAAGTTAGAACAGATTATAGCATTCCCGTTTATGTACATAGCAAAGAAGAAGAGTGGTTGATTGATCCGAAATTAAATGGGAGTGAGGCATTTAGACTTCCCAATCCTGTAGTTACCAGACCAGCAGAGCACTTCTTGGATGAGAATCCTAAGATGACAATTGGAGATTTTACCTTTCAAGTGATGGAGACACCAGGGCATTCTCCAGGAAGTGTCACATTTTATTTTAAAAAAGAGAATTGGGCATTTGTTGGCGATGCTCTTTTCTATGAAAGTATTGGACGAACTGATTTAATTGGTGGTAACCAACGTACATTAATAAATAGCATTCACGAGAAGCTTTTAAATTTACCTGAAGAGACGATTGTACTGTCTGGTCATGGGAGAAAAACAACAATCGAACATGAAATGGATCATAATCCGTATATTAACGGCTTTTAAGTTAGTATGTAAGTGATACCGAAGAAAAGAGAGAGGAAAGAAGTCTTAATGGGTTAATATAGGGATTTAGAGCAAATAATCCTCTCATTAATCTATTGGTGCTTTCTTAAAGTAATTCCAGCTGCCATTTGGTGGCTTTTTTTTGCGAAAAATAATTCTGAAACAGCAAGTATTGGTAGGATGGGCTTTTTGTTATTGGATTCACCTTACAAATATAGAAGAACTTAAAAGTGTTACAATTAGGAGGGAAAACCTCCTATGAATTTAAAGTATTTAATAGTATCAATCTTAATAAAAAAGCCTAATAATTTTGATTAGAACCAAATTAAACTTATAGCAGAACATTATTTAGGCTTTTCATGAAGAGATTCATTTCATTTGGTACATAGTAATAGTCAATTCGCACACCGGTTTTTTGCACCCGAACAAATCCCTCATTTACTAAGAAATTCATATGATGAGAAACAGTTGCAGGCGTAAGTGAGAGTAATTGAGAAATATCTTGTCCGCACAAGGGACCGTTTTTTAGTGCTTTCAAGATTTCTAGTCTTCTTTTATCACTTAAAAGCTTAAGGCGATTTAATAGGGTTTCTTCATTGTGATTGTATTTTTGAATAAGTGAGCCAATTTTATGGTACATAATTCCAGCATATAAATATTCCGGACCATCTGTATCCATATGGTCCCATTTTAATGTATTAAACCCCATTGCACTCGGAATGATAATTAATTCTCTTGAGTTTAACTGTAAATTATATTGTTTCATTATGTTAGATTCAGGATTCTTCAAGAAATATTCCTTCAGAAAGATAGCAGAGGCGTCAATATAAGATTGCAGAATGTTCGCTTTTTGATTAAATAAATCAGAAACTTCTTCCAATATTTCAAGCAATTCCTTCTGAAATTTACCAGCATTATAGAATACTTGAGTACATAACCATTTATCCTCTATTGTACACTGATAATCTCTTAAGAAATCATTTAAATCTTTTTCTGTTTTAATTTCTTTTCCTTCAAGATTATAATTAAGAACTAGTCCAATAAGTTGTATTCTTAAATCAAATTCATGGGGATTCTCATAATCATTATCATTAAAAATAATTTGTTTACGTATTGTATAATATAATGCCCATGCAAGTGAATAGTCCGATTGTGATTCAATGCCAAAATAGAAAAGTAGTTTTTTTTCTTCGATTTCTAGATTGTCCATAATAAAATTTTCTACTTCTGCTAAAATATAAATTTCATCCGAAAATTCTTCAAAAGGGATATTGTACTTTTCACATATCTTTTGTATAACATCATAGATTGTTTTAGGAAACTCATCCCCTTCTGGTAAATTTCTCCTCTCCAATAAGAAAATACATTCTGTAAAAACATCATATTTAGATGTTATTGATATATCCATTAGGTAGCTCCTTTACTATTTATGCAATTTTTTATAAGGGTACTTACAACTACGCTTACTTTAATGTAATAGTATCACAGCGATATAATAAAAGACAAACTAAATTAGATTGTTATCTAAAATATAGTTTGAAACATATCTAACTACATGATATTATATTAAAGTAATTGAATTTTCTAAATAAATAGTTTAGGGGGAAGGGGAAATGAGTATATTAAAGAGTGGCAAAAAAGTTACTACTCTACTAACTCTATTGGTTGTATTATTTAGTACAATCACACCATTTAGTAATAACTATGTAAGTGCAAAAGAGAATACTAGTTATATAACTATGGAAAAAGCCGAGGGTGAATTAAATATTTCTCAAAAAGAAAATATTAGTGAGGAATATGGTTATGATCCACAAGAAAAGGTTCGTGTAATAGTAGAATTAGAGGAAGGACCAGTATTAGACTATTACAGTACAAAAAGTAAACAAGAACCATCTGAGTTTATTAATTCTAATAAGGGAAAGGAAATTGCAAATAATATTATGGGGGAACAAGACTCCGTAATGAAAAAGATCTCTGAAAAGGTAGATGCTAGTTTTAAAGATAACTATCGATACACAGTAGTTATGAATGGTTTTTCGTTAGAGACAAAACGGGAAAACATTGAAAAAATAGAGAAAATATCTGGTGTAAAAAGAATTTTTGAGGCTGTGAAATATGAACTTCCAGCTGAAGCAAATAATGATATACAAATGAAAAATAGTAGTGTAATGATTGGGGCAGATCAAGCGCAAGCGCTTGGATATGAAGGAGAGAAAACGATTGTAGCTATTCTTGATACGGGACTAGATACAAATCATGAAGCATTTCAAAAAGACCCACAAAATTCAAAATATTCAAAAAGTGATATTTCGTCACTTATATCTTCCGTTAGTTTAAATGCTGGAGATTTATCGTCAGATGATGTGTTTGCAAGTCAAAAGGTTCCTTTTGGATATGATTATGCAGATAAAGACCCGAATGTCATTGGTGATATAGACCATGGAACGCATGTAGCAGGAACTATTGCAGCAAATAGTGATAAAATTAAAGGTATTGCTCCAGAAGCTCAATTAATGATTATGAAGGTGTTTTCAGATGGGACTGGATCAGCCTATGATGATGATATTTTGGCTGCATTAGATGACTCTGTTTCATTAGGTGCAGATTCCATTAATATGAGCTTAGGATCAGGTGCTGGCTTCACAAAAATAGGGGAAGAAGCAGTAAAAGAAGCGTATACAAGGGTATCGGAATCAGGCGTTAATTTATTGATGGCTGCTGGTAATGATGATAATGCTGTAGTTAATAATACATATGGAACTAACATGCCATTAGCGTCAAATCCAGATAATGCGGTTGTGTCTTCACCATCAACTTTTGCAGCAGGTTTATCTGTAGCAAGTGTGGAAAATACAGTTTATAATTCTCCGTATTTTAAAGTAGGGGATGAAAATATTCCTTATAAAAATGCTTCTAACACAGATGGAGACACCTATGATGTATTGGAGACACTTGATAACAAGGAATATGCTTATGTAATGGTACCAGGAATTGGGGAAGAAAAGGATTATAGTGAGTTAGATGTTAAAGATAAGATTGCGGTAGTTCAACGTGGGACGATCACTTTTACAGAAAAAGCGCGAAGGTTACACAAGCTTATATGATGAAAAAGGCGATCATGCAACACTTTCTCTTCCATTCTTAGGATACTATGGTAATTGGACAGATCCTTCCATTTTTGATAACACAGTATATGATAAAATCCAGCCTACTACACAAACATCAACGATAATGATTAATTCGAACGCTGCAGGAAGCGGATATTATTTAGGAAGAAATGCTATCACAGGTAAATATGATAAAGAAAAAATTGCTTTTTCTCCTTCATTAAATGGGGATAACTCAAGAATATTTACTTCTATAACAAGCTTATTAAGAAATGCAGAAAATTTATCCTTTAAAATCAAAGATGCAAATGATAAGGATGTTTGGTCCTATGTATATGGTGATGCCCGTAAAACCTTCTTTAGTTCCACTCAAGGTGCATATATACCGATTCTGAATATGCAAGGTTGGAATGGAAAGGATGAAAAAGGACAGCAAGTACCAAGTGGTACGGAGTTGATTTATGAAGTAAGTGGTAAAATTGCAGGAACTGATACAGAAAAAACGCTCGATCTTCCTTTTACTGTAGATACAGAAGCACCAACAGTAGAAAATGTCGACATTGTTAAAGAGGATAGCAAAGTATACCTAACATTTGATGTAAAAGACGATAACTATATTCAACAGATACTTGTTGGGGACGTCGCTGGACATGTACTTTTATTTGAACTTGGAATAGACTATGTGGAGAAAAAAGGAGAAACGAGCACAGTTCGTGCAGATATAACAAATCTTGGAGAAGAACTTGCGAACCAGTCATTAAATCCAGGTAGATTAAGTATCTTTGGGTTCGATTATGCTTATAACATTAGTACAAATTATGTGGATATCGGCCCACAAGCAATTGTATTAGACAAGTACTTAGATTTGACAATAGGCGAATCGAAAAAAGTGAATGCAACAGTTAAACCAGAAAATTTAGCTGATAAATCGTTAACTTGGACAAGCTCTGATGACAAAATAGCAACTGTTGATGCTGATGGTGTTGTAACTGGAATAGCTAAAGGTGAAGTAACCATTACTGCAACTGCCGTTACAGGACTAACTTCCTCTATCAAGGTTTACGTTGATACGGACGTGCCAGGGGAAGGTGAAACAGAGGATCCTGATGAAGAAAATCCTGAACAACCAGACGAAGATGATGCAATAGGATATAGCGATATGTCAATAGATGCAGACCATTCTATTATCAGTAAAGATTTAAATGACACTTTCCAATATGAAAACTTTTATTATAAAGTGACTAGTAATGACGAAGTACAATTAATAGGTGAGCCAGATAAACTATTCTCTAGCTATGATACTATCAAAGGAAATGTCTATATACCATCTGAAGTAGAAAATAACGGAAAAAAATATAAAGTAACCTCTATTGGAGCTAAAGCATTTTATTTTAATAATTCCATAACTTCGATAGAATTTTCCGAGGGATTAAAAGTTATTGGGGAAAGTGCATTTTTCTATGCATCTGCACTATCTAATGTAAAAATGCCAGACAGTGTGGAGAGAATTGATGACAATGCCTTTAATGGAGCAAGTATTACAAAAATTAATATACCTAAGAACATCAAATCAATAGGTTCTTTTGCATTTCTCTTTATAGATGCATTTGAAGAATTGACTTTACCAGAAGGGTTAGAAAGTATTGGAGAACAAAGTTTTGGTTTTGTTAGTTCAATGAAAAAACTTATCTTACCTGACACACTAAAATATATCGGAGAAGCTGCATTTACAGATAGTGCAAGTTTAGAAACAGTCAAATTACCAGAGAAGATGAAAGCAGTTCCTAAGTTTATGTTTTTTAAAGCATCTTCACTTAAAGAAATTGAATTTCCTACATCAGTTACATCAATTGGGTACGGATCTTTTCAATCAAGTGGATTAACTACTATAGATATCCCTGAAACTGTAACTAAAGTGGAGAAATTTGCATTTGCTGACATATCTAGTCTTGAAAAAATTGTCATTCCAAACTCTGTGAAAGAAATTGGAACATACGCTTTTGCTCAAAGTACGAAAGCGAATGAAGTGAAAATTGGTAAAAACGTCAAGACAATTGGTAAGGATGCCTTTACAGGAATTTCAAGAGAAGCTGCAGTAAATGTTGCGAATGATCAAGTTGCTTTCGAATTAAGACGAAGTGGATTCACCAATCCATTAAAGTCTGGTGGGGTAAGCTTTACTGACTATGTCAGTGGACAATTTATGGTAGGTTCATTGATTTATAGACCAACTAGTGCAACAACAGTTGAAGTAACTCAATTTGAAAATAATAAGAAACTACAAGAACTTGTTATTCCTGAAACAGTTACAAATGAAGGGGATAATATTACTTATACAGTGACAAGTGTTTATGATTATGTTTTCCAAGGAAATCAGGATCTTAAGAAAATTACGTTGCCTGATACAATTACAAAAATTGGTGAAAGAGCGTTTGATCAAATTAACGGATTAGACACAATGAATATTCCTGAAAACCTACAATTAGTTGAAGAATATGGATTAAACTATTTAGGATGGGATCCATTGTTAGCAAGTGAATGGACAGAAAAAGAGCTTACTATACCAGATGGGTTAACTCATTTAAAGGCAGTTTCTTTTTCTGGAAATAAATATGAATCAATTAATATAGCAAACGGAACAAAGAAAATACCTGCATACACATTTTATGGAAATAAGAAAGCGGAGAAGCTAGAAATACCTAATTCCGTAGAAATGATAGAATCTAGTGCATTTGCAGATTTAGA
The DNA here is from genome assembly GCF_052116745.1 of Niallia sp. Sow4_A1. Taxonomy (NCBI): domain Bacteria; kingdom Bacillati; phylum Bacillota; class Bacilli; order Caryophanales; family Bacillaceae; genus Niallia; species Niallia sp. Sow4_A1. The sequence continues at coordinate 46,925 of NZ_JBQKKM010000005.1, forward strand.
ATCATTAAAAGAACTAAATCTCCCAGATAATTTAAAATATATTGGGGGCAATGCATTTTCTGGTTTAAATAGCATGGATAAAGTGGCTATCCCAAATAGTGTAGAATATATTGGGGATTATGCGTTTAATTCAATGGTTGGATCAAGCATAAAGGATGTTAGTCTAGGTAATGGTGTAAATGCTTATGGTTGGAATTCCTTTAATGAAGAAGCGAACGTAACTGTTTCGTTAAATTCTCAAAGAGAGGATATAGTGAAGTTTAATAATCTGAAGCAAACACCAGAACTTATTTGGGACGGAGAAGTGGATATTCCAACAACAGATGCTTCTGTTATCCCAGAAGGTAAAAAAGTATCAGTAATTGGTGATCGTACAATTGACGGTAATTTAACCATTAATGGAACTTTAGAGATTGCTAAAGATGCTTCCTTAACTATTAATGGTACATTGAAAATAAACGGCAAAATAACTGGTAAAGGTACTTTGATTATTAGTGAAGAAGCCCAAATTGGAGATATTGACCCAGAGGTATTTATTCCGGTAACGAGCATTAAAATAACAAAATCTATCGCAATTACAGAAGATAAAGGAACAGCACAAATTGAGGCAGAAGTATATCCTACCTTTGCAACCAACAAGAATTTAAATTATGACTTAATAAGTGGTGACGAATTTGCATCTGTAAACGAAAAGGGAGTCATAACTGCAAAAGGAAACGGTCAAATAGTTGTAAGAGTTTCGGCGGCAGATCAATTTGGAACGTATGTCGATCTGAATGTTACTATCTCCGGACAAAGTGAAGTAATTGATGATGAACAAGACCCAGAAAATCCAGATGACGGAACAGAGGATGAACAAGACTCAGAAAATCCTGGAAAAGGAATAGATAATGATAATACCAACACGGTAAATCAAGAAAATAACAAAAATAGTCAGAATGTATCTAATATAGGAAATGGAAGTGGAAAAGAAAGTAACGGAACCCACCAACTCCCTGAAACAGGCACACATTCTTATAATTATCTGTTAATCGGATTTATATTGATTTTTGCTAGCATATTGTTCCTTTATATTGCTAGAAGAAAAAAACAAGTAAACCAAGCTAAATAGAAACATATAAAAACTCCTTAATTGCTCGCAATTTGAACAATAAGGAGTTTTTTTATCTACACTTTACGTGGCAAATAGATTGACATTTGTGTATTCCACATGCTGTCATATATTAAATATGGAATCCTAATGCAAGATAAAATAAATAGTTCATTTTTAAATAAGTAGACTCGTTAAAAGGATAAGTAACAATTATATAGAAATGGATAACCTGAATAAAAGTTGTATTTCTGCAGATAATTACAGGAAACTCTCTTTTCTTTCCTATTGAACTTGTGTTTTATAGGCACATTGATCGCAGCCTGAAATAATATTCTGTTTTTCGATTAACTGAACATCCTTAAATAATGCTTCAAACATACCAGTAAAGAAAGATTGATGCATTGTACATACTTTATCTTTATGCTCCATTGCAACTTCTTTAAATGGACAATTGTATATTTCAAAATATAAGGAAGTTTCATCATCATTCCATTCTAATGCTGGCAGTTGCCCTGTCATTAAGCTGGCATTTTGTAAAAGCCGTAGTTTATCCCCATTGGATAATGCTGCGGTATTATTTGTATAACGGGCAATTTCTTGTTCCATCATCTCTTTGCCAAATGTTTTTCCTGTTTCATATAGTGCTTTACTTCCTTCTGCACCGAGGCTTTCAAGGGATCTTAATAAAATACTGCTTAATAATTGATAATTTCTAAATGGAAAGCTAAATTGTATGACCTCATCTGATAAACGATATAGTCTACTTGGACGGCCACCCTTTCCTGTTTTTTTTGTTTCAGAATAGAGCATTCTTACATCTTCTAATTTAGATAAATGTAAGCGGGCTACGTTTGGATGGATAGAAAATTCGTCTGCTATTTCTTGAACGGTTACATCTTGATGACGTTTAGTAATGTATTGATAAATATAGAAACGAGTTGGGTCAGACAATACATTTGTAACTTTTAGTGTATTTTCCATAACAATTGTTTCCTCCTGGGAACTAATTTTCTTTATTATAATATAGCAATCTACCATAAACATGGTTAAAACGATAAGTTTATAAAATGTTCACAACTTCACAAGGTTTTGTTCATAAATTGTACATATTCACCATTTGAAGCTTGGCCATCTTTATAATGTTTTTTTTATGTTTTTTCCGTTCACATATTGTATTATTCAAATGTAAAATTGACATTTATTAATAGGAGATATAAAATTAATATATGAGCATATATTCATATAAAAGGAGATAATAGCTGTTTCCATTATTGATGGAGGGCAAGCTGCTCTAATTAAAACAGAAGCTAATCAACATCATCTATTCTTCATTTTGCACTGCTTTATCTTCTTGTGTAATGCAGCCTTCTCTTCATCTAGAATATTCAAAAGCTGTTTTAGTAGTGGAGGCTGGAACTTTTGGATATAACTTCAGCTGGCGTTTTAATAGACGAGAGGTTCCTTTATCAGTTGGTCATAAAATTAGTTTTTTACCACAAAATATAGGGAAAAGAGTATTTTCTGTTGGTTTGATAAATCCGAAAGGTAAGTAATTTTCTTTAAAAAATAGAAGGAGGAAAAAATATGGGGAATTTTCATGAGCATAATCATAGTCAGCATGGACATCACCATCATCACCATGGCTTCGAATCAACAAGAGAGGGTAATAAAAAAGGGTTAATTTTGGCTTTATTAATTACCTGTGGAATTATGCTATTAGAGTTTTTTGGAGGACTTCTTACAAATAGTCTTGCTTTATTATCGGATGCAGGTCATATGTTAAGTGATGCTGGTTCTCTTTTCTTAAGTTTTCTTGCAATCCGGTTTGCGTCCCGTAAAACATCGCCTAGTAAAACGTATGGATACTATCGTTTTGAAATTTTAGCGGCCCTATTTAATGGCGCCACATTGTTTGTTATCGCTTTTTTTATCATTTGGGAAGCTATAAAACGGTTCGCCGAGCCTCCGACGGTTGCTAGTGGAACAATGATGACCATTGCAGCAATTGGATTGTTAGCAAATATCGTTAGCGCGGTGGGATTAATGCAGAAAGGGGATGTGCATAACAATGTAAATTTACGAAGTGCTTACTTACATATACTGGGTGATGCATTAGGTTCCGTTGGTGCAATTATTGCTGGAATACTCATGTTATTCTTTGATTGGTATGTTTCAGATCCTATAATATCTGTAGTAGTTGCTTTATTAATTTTAAAAAGCGGTTGGGGAGTAATAAAAAATTCTACTCATATATTAATGGAAGGAACTCCGGAAACAATAAACCAAGAAGATGTGAAAATGGTGTTAGAAGAAATAGAAGGAGTAATCGATGTTCATGATCTGCATATATGGACCATTACTTCTGGGCTTGATACATTAAGCTGCCATATGTTAATTGATGATAAAAAAGACAGTCAAGCTATTCTTCAGCAAGCGATTGTTCGAATAAAAGATAAGTTTAAAATAGACCATGCAACTATTCAAATCGAAAAGTCACAGATTCAACATGATGATATGAATGTGTAAAATAAATCAAGACAGACTGGGGTAGTTTTTATTGACTCTTGTTTAACTAAATGTATATACGTCTGTGTTTAAAATAAACGGCAAGATTTCATATAATGAACAATTTTTTAAAAAGGAGTTAATATCTCAACTTATATCTGCTATTTAAGCTTAGAAGGGAATTTTTTTCTATGATTTCTCTCATTTTCGGAAAAAAATTAACAATGAATAATAGCGAATTCATATGTATAAAAAAAGACCCATGTAAATTGGGTCTTTACTGGGCTAGCTGGATTCGAACCAACGAGTGACGGAGTCAAAGTCCGTTGCCTTACCACTTGGCTATAGCCCAATATAATTGATATATATAGTATGGCTTGGTCGGTGTTTTTTATTCAAAATCAGAAGTTTTTTTAAAAGAACAATGGAAATTAATCGGAAATATTAGTCTAGAAATAATCTGCATTTTTAATAAATAACTAATTGAATAAATGCAAAAAAAATAATAAAAAATGAAGGAATTTCTTTTTTTATGTCGAAATATAAAGACGAATAAATAAAAAGGTGGTGTTTTATGAAAAGTGTTATCTATTGAAGCTTTAGCCAATCGTATTATTCGTGATGCAGTGGAGCAAAATGCTACTGATATTCACATAACCCCGAGACAAAAGGAATCGGTCCTTCAATTGCGGATTGCTAATCATTTGCTTACTAGATTAGTAATAACTGCGGAGGAATGTGACAAGTTAATCTCTCATTTTAAGTTTACGGCATCCATGGATATTGGAGAACGAAGAAAACCGCAAAATGGCTCTATTTCTACAAACATCAATGGTCAACATATTGGCTTACGTTTATCAACCTTGCCTTCTTCCCCTCACGAAAGTTTAGTTATTCGCCTTCTTTACGACAAAAATATGCTTCCAATCTACCATATCTCCTTATTTCCAAATGTTTCTCGAAAATTAATCTCTTTATTAAAGCACGCTCATGGGTTAATTATCCTCACAGGTCCGACTGGATCTGGCAAAACGACAACACTCTATTCCCTCTTAAATGAAAATGCTCACCTCTACCAAAGAAATGTTATTAGCTTAGAAGATCCGATTGAAAAGCCCCAAGAAAATGTACTGCAGATTCAGGTTAATGAGAAGGCTGGTATTACGTATTCAACAGGACTAAAAGCGATTCTTCGCCATGATCCCGATATTATCATGGTTGGAGAAATCCGAGACAGGGAAACTGCTCATATTGCAATAAGAGCGAGTTTAACAGGGCATTTGGTATTAACTACCATGCATACTAGGGATGCGAAAGGTGCGATTCATCGATTGCTCGAATTTGGCATAAAGGAGACAGAAATTGAACAAACCTTAATTGCTGTTACCGCACAAAGACTAGTAGAAATGGTATGTCCATTTTGTGATGATGGCTGTTCACCTTTCTGTTACCGTTTAGATGATCGATTAAAAAGATCTACTGTATTTGAAATGATAACTGGAAGGATGATTGCTAACATTCTTAATAACAGGACAGATGATTGGAGTTATAAGTATAAAACATTAGGGGACATCATTTGTAAAGGGATAGCATTAGGATATATAAAGGAGGGGGAATATGAACGATGGATTTATGATGAAAAAAAATAAGGCGTGGACTAATTTAGAGCAAGCTAGATTTTTAAAATGTATTGGGGAGTTGCTTGATAGGGGCTATTCCATGGCAGAAGCGGTTCAATCTTCGCGTTATTACATGCCGGAATGTCGATTGGAAGATATAAATGCTTGTTATGGTTCGTTAAAAGGAGGAGATACGTTTTTTGAAAACCTTGTAAGGTTAAATTTTGATCGCCAAGTTATTAGTTTTGTGTATTTTGCTGAAAAGCATGGAGGATTTGCAACTGCGTTTCAGGATGCAAGTAAAATGATTCAGAATAAACAAGATACAATCAAAAAATTAAGGAAGATTCTATCTTATCCTCTTTTTCTTCTATTATTTACTTTTATTCTGTTTTTCTTTGTTCAAAGTATCCTCATTCCTAAGTTTAATTCCATTTTTCTAACGATGAATATAAATAAGAATTTCTTTCTACTCTTTGTCCAAATAATCGGTAAGGTTATTCCCTCTCTCTTCGCTTTTCTATTACTTCTTCTTATTGCTTGTTACGTCTCTTATTATGTATATTTCCGCAAACTGGATATTATAGTTCAAATGAATTTACTAGCGCGAATCCCATTCATAGGAAAAATTGTCAGGCATTATTTTTCCTACCTTTTATCTTTGCAATTAAGTTATCTATTATCTAGTGGCTTTTCGATTTATGAATGTTTGCAATTTTTTGAAGAAAACAAAGAGCAAAAGCTGTATTCTCGAATAGGTATACTTGCTATTTCGCAGTTGAAAAAAGGCGATCGTCTTGATCAAGCCTTTATGTTATTTACTTTTTTAGATAAGGAACTGTTTCAAATTATTCAGCATGGTCAAGAAAATGGAAAGCTGGATCAAGAATTCTATTACTATGGCAATCATTGCCTTATGCAAATAGAAGAGAATATACAAAAAACAATGAAGGTCCTTCAACCTACACTGTATTCCGTTGTGGGAATTTTAATTGTTTCCATTTACTTATCTGTATTAATGCCAATGTTTCAGCTTTTAGATGGATTTTGAAAGGAGAACAAAATGAATAATGAAAAGGGTTTTACACTAATAGAAATGATGATAGTTTTGGTGGTTATTTCCATATTATTAATTGTGACAATTCCCAATATTACAAAGCATAATTCAAAGATAAATGACACAGGTTGTGAAGCATTAACAAAGATGGTACAAGCAGAGGTTCAGTCCTATTATATGGAGCATAAAGAATATCCTGCGAGTATCTCTGCGCTGAAAGAGGATAATTATATCACAGAAGAGCAAGAGCAATGTACGAATGGCAAGGAATTAATTATTACAGATGGCGTAGTTACTACTGCTAGTACGGAAAATCCATGATAGAAAATCAAAGAGGATTTACACTAATAGAAATGGTTTTTGCAATGTCATTATTGGTGATTCTCTCCTCCTTATCTGTGTTCATAGTCACCTCCCAGCAAACTACACTTAATGAGAACCAGTTTATTACTCAATTAGAGGCAGATCTTTATTATGCCCAGGCATTTGCTATCGCAAATCAATCGCTTCTTCAAGTAAAAATATATCCGAATTTAAATCGTTACAGCATCCGTGGAGATGAATATGTGGGTAGTATTGTGGATCGTTATTACAATGAAGATATTGTTTTTGTAAATGAAAACACGATCTCTTTTACCATCAATACGAGAGGGAACGTTTCTAAATTTGGGACATATGAATTCCGAATTGGAGAGCAGCCATATAAATTAACGATTTTAATTGGCAAAGGGCGATTTTATGCAACTAAATTGTAAAGGTTTTATGTTACCGGAATATTTATTGGCTTATACAATATGGCTTCTTATTGCTTTGACTTGGATGCCGATTTATGTGCATGTGTTAAAGCAATTGGAAGATTCGGAAGAAGGGAAGATGGTAAATGACCTATTTTATCACTATTTAATGGAAGTTAAATTAGGAGAAGGAGAAAAAGGAAATACATCTATTGAAAAAGAGGGGAATGTCTACACAATCCTTTGGAAAATAGATAATACAGTTTGTATCCAATATAATAATATATTTCAGAAGAAGAAAGAAATATGCGATGTGTTCATCGAATGAAAAAAGGGTTGATATTGAATAATAAAGGTTATATTTTATTGGAAATGCTTCTTTGCTTTTTTATTTTTTCTATTATTCTTTCTTTACTAAGCATTCCTTTGAAACATATCGTTAACCGTCAAATTTCCGAGATAGAGTTACAGGATATGGAATGGGAAGTGTTCATCCTAGAATTAAAAAAAGAAGTGAAGATTGCACAGAATATGGATGTTTCCAACAACAAATTACTGCTTTATGTGGATAGCAGAGTGGTTATTTATGAAAAATATGAAAGCAGTATAAGAAGGCGGGTAGATTCGACAGGGCATGAGGTCGCATTACAAGGTGTTAAAGATGTAGAGTTTAAAAGGAATAAGAATGGTTTTAGAATAGAGGTAATTAACCGATTTGATAAGAAAAAAGATGCAAGTATAATATCTTATCTCCGCATGGAAAGTGATGTGAATGGAAAATGAATAACAAAGGGTTTATTTATCCATTATCGCTCTGTGTGTATATTCTTTTTATTTCCTTCTTATTTATTTTATATGGTCTTTATGAAAAGAAAAAAGGGATAGAAATAAGTGTGAGAAATAGCAATATGCAAGAATATTATTTCCTGTCTTCCCTAAAAGAAATTGAATATGAACTTTCTACAGAAGAACATCCTGAACTTGCTGGTACAAAAACTTTTTTACATGGTAATGTTTTTTATACAATCGAAAAAAATTCGAGTACTACTTTTAAAATCGATTATCAATTAAATATGCAAGCGGGGATAAAGCCGATTTATGCCGTAAGCTACTTTGATATGGAGCAAAATAAAATGACGAAATGGATAGAATGAATAAAAACCAAACGATAGGGCTATCCTAGTACAAATGCTATAGTAGGTGATTAAATGAATACCAACGATTATGTGAAGTATTTAACCCAAACATTTGTCCAGTACATGGATCAGCCTAAAGAAGAAAGGCAAAAGTTAAGAGCGGAAAGAAAAGGGCTGAAAGAACCATTTATGCTGAGGTGGTTTGGAGTTTTACCTTATTTAATTATGTTTAGCTTTAAGCGTAGAAATGTAAGAAGATAGGTTATGAAAAGGAGTGGACTTAGCTTATTAAAGCATAAATCTACTCCTTTTTTCATGATTATGGTTTAGGAGACAGCTTCTGAAGCTAAATAGAATAGCCCGCCATTAATAATCGAAATATTAATCTTTGGTTCGTACTGTTCCTGTAGAGCTAATTTTTCCGTTTCCAAGGTTTCTTGTTCTTCCTCCATGTCTTCCATATCTTCATAAAAATGCTCTAGCAATTCTAAATCCTTTTTCCACCTTTCCTTCGCTTCTTCTGCCCATGTATGATCTTCTAATAATAAAGATTGTTTTATCATGTTTTCAATTCTTGTTATCCCGCTTTTCGGCATGATTAAGGGAGAAAGAGTAAACGCATAATCAGGAATTTTGGCAGAAAGGTTCATTTTCTCTACTTTTGCCTGGAAATCTGTTGCTATTTGGCCATTGATTAGCTGCAGACCAATCGATTGAAACACATCCCGTTTTCTGTCACATTGATAGGAGATTTTTACATTAAGAGCAAGCCATGGCTTTAATGCTGTTTGTTGCTGGCCTTGTGCTATTTTATATTCATATAAACGAATATACTTTGATAAATTTTTTGCAGAAGCAAAAAGTTGATGAAGACGTGGAGACCCAAAGTGTATCTGTTCGCCCTTCAAATCCTCTGGTGCAAGCTTTGGATCAGTAATGAGGGTTAGACTGGCGGGGTTTGGGACGCCACCAGTCTTTTCAAGATAATGCCAATAAAAAGGTCGATTCATTAACTCTTTGTCCATTTCAATTGTTAATTGGACAGTTAGGTAACCAGGTTTATTCTCTACTATCTCACAATCATTTGCGACAAAAAATCGTTCAAGAAATTGATGAATTTCCTGCTGCTTCATATGGCTCACCTTCCTTCATACTTTGTGCGAATTCAATCATGCTTGTTAAATTATCCATTTTGATTTTCATTTCTCCTTCTGATTTTGAGTGGGAGAAAATATCAACCATATAATCATCCATATTGCCAAAGTCCAATTTCGTCAAAATATCATCTAGCTCCCCAATTACTTTTTCGAAAAGATGGATTTTTTCATATAATAATTTTAAAATATGATCTTCCACAGTATCTTTAACGGCAAAGTTATAAATCTTTACATCTTCTTTTTGACCAAGTCGATGAATTCGTCCTATTCTTTGCTCTAGTCTCATTGGATTCCATGGTAAATCAAAGTTAATAATATGGTGGCAAAATTGAAGGTTAATCCCTTCTCCGCCAGCCTCTGTTGCTATTAATACTTGCGCATGATTTTGGAAGAGATCTCGCATCCAATCCTTTTTGCCTCGTTTAAATCCACCGCGAAATGGAACGGATGTAATACCGTGCTGTTTCAAAAACCATTGTAAATAAAGTTGCGTAGCTCTATATTCAGTAAAAATGATTACTTTATCATTAATCTTCTTAATAAGCTCAAGTGCTTTGTTTGCCTTTGAATTTTGCTGAATCGCTTCTACTTTTTTTACCAGTTCTTGTATTCTTTGTTGGAATTGTGGTGTTGGATTTTCCACTTTCTTCGCCATGTTTTGCAGAGTATAATACACTGCTTCCCTGCTGGAACACGCCTCTCTTTGTAATGTAATCATCGAAAAAGGACTGCGGGAATTTTCACTATTGCTAGAAAGATTGGGTTCTGTTTTTAAATCTACTAGTCCTTCATACAATGCTCTTTCTTCTCTTGTAAATTCAATTGGGACAGCTTCAACAATTCTTTTTGTCCATTCAATCCCTGTATCATGGCGTCTGTTTCTGATCATTACTTTATTGACCAAAGCTTTTAGATTCTCATCATCATCAATGGAGCGGGCATCTTTTTTATATTTTTCATAGAAGGATGATTCGCTACCAAGATGTCCGGGCTTTAATAAAGATACTAAATTAAAGATTTCACTAATTCTATTTTGAATAGGAGTAGCTGTTAATAGTAAACAAAATTTCTTTTTTAAATTTTGAACAAACTCATAGTTTTTTGTTTTATTATTTTTCAGCTTATGGGCCTCGTCAATTATCACCAAATCATAGTCCAGATTGTTTATGATATCACGATGTGGCTGTCTTTTTGCTGTATCAATAGAAGATACGACAATGTCACATTGCTCCCAAACATAGCTTTTGCGCTGAACCATAGCGGGAATGTAGAATTTACTATTTAATTCATAAGCCCACTGTGTGACAAGAGAGGCAGGAACTAAAATCAGCACTTTTTTTACTAATCCGCGAATCATATATTCTTTTAGTATCAATCCTGCTTCAATCGTTTTTCCAAGACCAACTTCATCTGCCAAAATAGCTTTTCCATTCATATCTTCGATTACCTTTTTTGCAACTTCAAGTTGGTGGGGCAAAGGAGAAAGCTCTGATAAGTACTTAGGGGCTTTTAGACCCTCGAAGTCTGGTATGATATTATGTTGTTCTACTTCTACTGCTAGTTTATATAATTCCCAATTGGCCCATGGACCATCATCTGAAATTCGCTTTAGTAGCTGATCATTCCATGAATCATCAAAATGGATTTGAACGGTCATATATTATTCGTCCTTTCTTACTTTATTTAGTAAAGCTAAAAAGTTATGTATGTATAAAAAGGATTGAAAAAAGAATGCTAGTAAAACAAAAAATATATTGCCACCTTTTCGTTCGGATGTTAGGATAAAAGGGTAAAAAAGTTTTTAATTTTGTCACAATTTATTTATATTTGGACAGAACATGAACATTAAATTCAAAATGACCAATAAATAATCGGTTTTTACTTTTTAAAATTAGAGAAACTTTCATCAGTGGCGTTTTCCTTCAACACTCCTGATGGTTAGTTGAACCAATCGCACTATACGGAAAGTACCTCCCACCTATCTTTCACGAATTTTCATAAGGCTTTAAGTGGAAGGCAACTGTCAGGTGGGAAAACATTTTTTCAGGTAGTATTTAGTATGACCAATTAAGAAAATTTTATGAATCGCGGATGAGAAATAGGGGAGAGACTACATTCGTAGCGCCGAAGGAGCAAGCAAAGTATTTTGTGAATCTCTCAGGCAAAAGAACTCTATTTGGACGCAGCTCTGGAGAGTGCTTACATATAGGTAAGCCACCAAAGGGGACAGCCGATTAATCGGTAAACTTTCAGGTGCAAGGACAGAGACCTTACTTTTTTATAAAAGGGGGTTATCTGTCTTTTTTTGTTGCCGTTTTTTAATGGGATAAATGAGAAAGTCTAATACATAGGGGATAGGAGTGCTGTTCGTTGGCTTTATTAAAGCAAACACCATTATATGAGGTGTACAAAGAGTATGGAGGAAAGACAATCGATTTTGGAGGATGGGCTTTACCTGTACAATTTTCCGGTATAAAGCTGGAGCATGAGGCTGTTCGTACAAAAGCAGGGTTATTTGATGTTTCCCATATGGGCGAAATCGAAGTGAAGGGAAGCGGTAGCTTAGCTTTTCTTCAAAAAATGCTAACAAATGACATCGGAAAAATCACAATAGGTGCTGCACAATATTCGGCAATGTGCTACGAAAATGGTGGAACGGTAGATGATTTATTAACATATAAACTTGCAGACAATCACTATTTGTTAGTGGTGAATGCATCCAATATCGAGAAAGATTTCGAATGGCTCCAAAAACATACTACTGGAGATGTTATCTTAACTAATTTATCAGAAGATTTTGCTCAATTAGCACTTCAAGGTCCGTTAGCAGAAGAGATATTAAAAAAAATAAATCCCTCTGTTGATTATGCTGGAATTAAGTATTTTCACTTTCAGAACAAGGTGAATTTAGCAGGCAAAGAGGTTCTGTTATCCCGCACTGGATATACTGGCGAGGATGGTTTTGAAATTTATTGTCAAAGGGAAGATGCTAAAGACTTATGGCGTGAAATATTATCGTTAGGTGAGGAATTAGGGGTACTTCCTTGCGGCTTAGGTGCAAGGGATACTTTGCGATTTGAAGCAACACTTGCATTATATGGGCAAGAATTAACGGCAAATATTTCACCATTAGAAGCTGGAATTGGATTTGCCGTTAAATTAAATAAAGAAGCTTACTTTTTCGGAAAGGAAGCTTTAAAGAAACAAAAGGAAGAAGGATTATCAAGAAAGTTAATTGGAATTGAAATGTTAGACAGAGGTATTCCAAGACATGGCTATAAAGTATTTGCAAATGACAAGTGTATTGGGGAAGTTACTACTGGTACTCAGTCGCCGACCTTAAAGAAAAACATTGGGCTTGCGTTAATTCAAGTTGATTATGCTTTATTGGGTACAGAGGTGGAAGTAGAAATAAGAGGAAAGCATTTGAAGGCAAAAGTTATCAAGACGCCTTTTTATAAAAGAAAATAACTTTTATGGCTATGTTTAAAATCAAGATGGGCTAATGACTGGGGGAAAAACGAATGAAGCATCGCTATTTACCGATGACAGAACAAGATCAAAAGGAAATGCTTGAAAAAATTGGTGTAAATTCAGTAGATGAATTATTTTCAGATATACCAGAAAAAGTACGTTTTAAAGGAAGCTATCAAATCAAGCCTGCAAAAAGTGAATCTGCATTATTGAAAGAATTAACAAAGCTATCCCAAAAAAATGCTGACGCGAAAGCGAATGTATCTTTTCTTGGAGCTGGAGTTTATGATCACTATTCGCCTGTTATAGTAGACCATGTTCTATCACGCTCCGAATTTTATACAGCCTACACCCCGTATCAACCGGAAATTTCACAAGGGGAATTACAAGCTATTTTTGAGTTTCAGACCATGATTTGTGAACTAACAGGAATGGACGTAGCTAACTCTTCTATGTACGACGGAGCAACTGCATTAGCAGAGGCAGGGATGTTAAGTGCAGGGACGACGAAACGAAAAAAGATTCTTTTATCAAGCGCCATTCATCCAGAAGCAAAAGAAGTTGTTAAAACCTATGCAAAGGGTCAGTATATCGAAGTTGTAGAGGTTCCACATAAGAAAGGCATAACAGATTTAGATGCTTTAGAGACGATGATCGATAATACAGTTGCAGCAGTGATGATTCAATACCCAAACTTTTTTGGAAGAGTGGAGCCATTAAAAGATTTAGAAGCAATTATTCATGAGCATAAATCATTATTCGTCGTATCAAGCAACCCACTCGCTTTAGGAGCATTAACACCACCAGGGAAATTCCAAGCTGATATAGTAGTAGGAGATGCACAACCATTTGGTATTCCGATGGGCTTTGGAGGACCGCACTGTGGCTATTTTGCTGTAACTTCTAAGTTAATGAGAAAGGTTCCTGGGCGCTTAGTCGGCCAGACTATAGATGATAATGGCCAAAGAGGATTTGTATTAACCCTGCAGGCAAGGGAGCAGCATATTCGCCGTGATAAAGCCACTTCTAATATTTGCTCAAACCAAGCCCTAAATGCATTAGCTGCATCTGTTGCGATGACAGCACTTGGAAAGCATGGTGTGAAAGAAATGGCCATTGCCAATATGCAAAAAGCACATTACGCTAAAATAAAACTAAAGGAAGCAGGCTTTGATATTGTTTATGAAGGGCCATCCTTTAATGAATTTCTTATTAAATGTAATACTTCCATATCTTCTATTAACCGTGCGTTATTAGAAAAAGGAATGATTGGTGGCTATGATTTAGGAAGAGAGTTTGAACAACTAGAAAACCATATGCTAATTGCCGTAACGGAATTGCGTACCAAAGCTGAAATTGATGAATTTGTTGCAGAAATGGAGGAGTATCATGTCTAATCAAAATCAACCTCTTATCTTTGAAAGCAGTACACCAGGAAGAATAGGGTATAGTTTACCAGAAATGGATATCCCAACAGTTAATCTGTCGGAGCTTTTGCCGAATGATTATATAAGAGAAGAAACTCCAGAACTTCCGGAAGTATCCGAATTAGATATAATGCGTCATTATACTGCTTTATCAAAACGAAATCATGGCTTAGATTCCGGCTTTTATCCATTAGGGTCATGTACGATGAAATATAATCCAAAAATAAATGAAAATGTTGCCAGATTCAATGGCTTTGCTCATATCCATCCATTACAAGAGGAATCATCTATCCAGGGTGCATTAGAGCTTATGTATGACTTGCAACAGCATCTTGTTGAAATCACCGGCATGGATGAAGTTACTTTACAGCCGGCTGCAGGGGCACATGGTGAGTGGACTGGGTTAATGCTGATTAGAGCTTTTCATGAAGCAAATGGGGATACAGAGCGAACAAAAGTCATTGTTCCTGATTCTGCACACGGAACAAATCCTGCATCTGCAACAGTTGCAGGGTTAGAAACGGTGACAGTAAAATCAAATGAAAATGGATTAGTAGATTTAGAAGATTTAAAAAGAGTAGTTGGTACAGATACAGCGGCATTAATGTTGACAAACCCCAATACACTAGGCCTTTTTGAAGAAAATATTTTAGAAATGGCTGAAATTGTTCATAGTGCTGGCGGGAAATTATATTATGATGGTGCCAATCTAAATGCGGTACTTTCAAAGGCAAGACCTGGAGACATGGGCTTTGATGTTGTCCATTTGAATCTGCATAAAACATTTACAGGACCGCATGGTGGTGGTGGGCCAGGTTCTGGACCTGTGGGAGTGAAAGCTGATTTAATTCCTTTTCTACCAAAGCCAGTTTTGACAAAGGTAGGAGATGAATTTGTCTTAGATTATAATCGACCACAAGCAATTGGTAGAGTGAAACCATACTATGGAAACTTTGGTATTAACGTACGTGCCTATACGTATATTCGTTCAATGGGACCAGATGGATTAAAGGCTGTAACAGAAAATGCCGTCTTAAATGCAAATTATATGATGAGACGTCTTGCTGAATTTTATGATTTGCCATTTGATCGTCATTGTAAACATGAGTTTGTTTTAAGTGGTAGAAGACAAAAGAAATTAGGGGTGCGAACATTAGATATAGCCAAAAGATTGCTTGATTTTGGCTATCATCCACCAACAATCTATTTCCCTTTAAATGTCGAAGAATGCATAATGATTGAGCCAACTGAAACGGAATCAAAGGAGACATTGGATAGTTTTATTGATGCAATGATTCAAATTGCAAAAGAAGCAGAAGAAACACCAGAAGTTGTTCAGGAAGCACCTCATACGACAGTAATCGGTCGTTTAGATGAGACTTTAGCTGCAAGAAAACCAGTCCTTCGTTATACGAAGAAGATAGCAGATTTGAAATAAGAAGTAAATGAAAAAAGCTGATGTCTAAGTATGCATCAGCTTTTTTTATATAATAATTCCTAGTTAGAATATTATTATTTTTTTGCTTTAATTCTTCCTGTCCACTTTTTGAATCCGCCTTCTAATTGGGTTAAGTCCTTATATCCTTTACGATAAAGAAACTGAGCAGCTCTTCCGCTTCTCATCCCATTTTGGCAGTATAAATATACTGGCTTATCAGGACGAATTTCACTTTTTCTCATCTTTAGCTGTGATAGTGGAATATTTCTTGCACCGAGTACATGACCAGCCTCATATTCATTTGGTTCACGTACATCAATCAACTGTGCCTTTCTGTATCCTTGGCGGAATTCATCCTGGCTTACAGTTTTTACAATGCGACGTTGATAAAGCCACATAACCACTGAATATACAAGGAATGCGACTAAAACGATGAGAAGAGTATAAATCATTGTCAATTCTCATTTCTCCTTTCAATTACTTACACTATCTCTATTATATCTATCAACCCTTCTAGTAGTAAAGTAAATACTTATAATATATCCATAACATTTCTTTAATTAAATTTATTTCCATGCAAGTTACTTTTAAATAGGCTTTCTTTTTGATATCCTTAGTAGGGATTTAATGTAATTATACATAGAAAAAGAGGGTTCGTTATGGTAAAAGAAACATGGAGATTTATTGATTCAGGCAATCATTCTCCTTCTTTTAATATGGCATTAGACGAAGCGTTATTAGAATGGCATTCTAAAGGAGTTTTTCCGCCGGTGATTCGTTTTTATGGCTGGAATCCTGCTACTTTATCTATTGGATATTTTCAGAAGGTAGAGAAAGAAATTGACTTACAAGCGGTTAAAGAATTAGGTCTTGGATTTGTAAGAAGACCAACTGGTGGAAGAGGCGTTCTGCATGAGCATGAATTGACATACAGTGTGATTGTTACAGAAGAACATCCTAATATGCCGAAAACAGTAACAGAAGCTTATCGGGTCATTTCGGAAGGTATATTAAAAGGGTTTCACTTTTTAGAATTAGATGCCTATTTTTCTGTGCCGAAAACAGAAGAACAAAAAAATAATTTGAAAAGTCCAAGATCCGCAGTATGCTTTGATGCGCCTAGTTGGTATGAATTAGTAGTTGAGGGAAGAAAGGTCGCTGGGAGTGCACAAACGAGACAACAGGGTGTTATTTTGCAGCATGGTTCTATTTTATTAGACTTAGACGAGGATAAATTATTCCGTCTATTTAAGTATCCTAATGACCGCGTCAAGGAAAGAATGCAAAAGGCTTTTAAGAGTAAAGCGGTAGCTATTAACGATTTAACATCGAGAAACATTTCCATTGAGATGGCGAAAGAAGCTTTTAGAAAAGGCTTTGAAGAAGGGTTGGATATTCAGTTAGATAATTATCAGTTAACTGATGAAGAATTAGAATATGTAGAAAAAATCGCGAAAGAAAAATATGAAAGCGATGAATGGAATTTTAGACGATAAATAGATCTAAATTTTTGAGCACGAAATTCTTTTATTAGAATTTCGTGTTTTAATTGCTTTTAAAAATGGTTGCTTAAACGAAAAAATACAATGCTTTCGTATCATTTTTACATGTCGAAAAATTTTTTTGGAGAGAAAAGATTAAGATAAACAGGCTAATATCAATGGATTATCCTATATTCCAATAAGCAAGTGCGAAAAAGGACGAAATTTCTTTTTTTATGTCTAATTATCTATGTATCTCTTTCTTTTTCTTTAAAATCTACTTTTTTTCGGTGTTTGACAAATCGGTAATTTTTTAAATATACACAATATATGGGTATTGATTTTTATGGTGAATACTATATGTTGATTTTATGTGTTTGATGTGATAGTTTAAGGGTATTAATAAAAAAATGCTAGATATCTAATTATAGATTTATATACAAAGATTATTTTTCAACAACTATTAGTATCTGCTCTACTTTTTATATGAATGAAGGGGTTGTGTGTATGTCAGTAATGTTAAGTCAAGGTGTGAAGGTAGATATAGAAAAGCTGAATAAGGATATTGCTTTATTTCCGGAGGTTCATCCAATTACCCCAGATATGAAACTAACTCATAAAGGCGTTTCTCGACTTGTCATGCTTGACCGTTATACGTATAAAGATACAGAGAAAATTACGTTATCAGCTGGCGATTTTGTTGTATTAACGATTAAAGAAGATCCAAAGTTTCCAGCAAGAGGATTAGGGTTCATTCAAGAAATTGACCATATTCTTAATACAGCGAAGGTATTAGTGGAAGAAGATTACCGTGGCGTTCTTGAAGGAGAAGAAGGAGAAACGGGTGTCATTGTTCGTTCCTTAGATGTAATTGAAAAACCGTTGGAAATTTATTATGAGCAAATTGCAAAACGAAACGCTACTGGTCTTGCATCTGTAGAAAAGACAGAAGAGAAAAGAAAAGAATGGTTCGAAAAGTTTTACAGTGAGCTTGTTCATTTGAACTTTATCCCTGCAGGTCGTGTATTATATGGAGCTGGAGCAGGAACAGATGTTACGTATTTCAACTGTTATGTAATGCCTTTTGTTCAGGATTCAAGAGAAGGTATTTCCGAGCATCGTAAGCAGGTTATGGAAATCATGAGTCGTGGAGGCGGTGTTGGAACAAATGGATCTACGCTAAGACCTCGTAATACACTAGCAAAAGGAGTTAATGGTAAATCATCTGGTTCTGTTTCTTGGTTAGATGATATTGCGAAATTAACACATTTAGTTGAACAGGGCGGTTCTCGTCGTGGTGCTCAAATGATTATGCTAGCTGATTGGCATCCAGATATTATTGAATTCATTATTTCGAAAATGCAAAATCCACGTATTTTACGTTTCTTGATTGAAAATACGCAAGATGAAACAATTAAAAAATATGCACAAGATAAATTGAAATTTACTCCTTTAACAGAACAAGAACGTTCTATGTATCAAGGAATTCTAAATTATAAAAATATCCCTGGGCAAGGTGGTTTTAACGAGAGTATTTTCCGTGATGCAGAAGAAAAGCTATCAAGCGGCGGTACTTATGCTGTTCATCAATCAGAATTTTTAACAGGTGCAAACATTTCTGTCTGCTTAACAAATGAATTTATGGATGCAGTGGAGAAGGATGAAGAATATGCACTTCGTTTCCCTGATGTTGAAAGCTACGATAAGGAGCAAATGCAACATTATAATGAAGAATGGCATAAAGTTGGCGATGTAAGAGAATGGGAAGCAGAAGGAAATAAAGTTCGTGTTTATCGTAAAATAAAAGCGAAGGAATTATGGAACTTAATTAATATCTGTGCAACTTATTCTGCAGAGCCAGGTATCTTCTTCATTGATAATGGTGCGACACGTTCTCTTATAAGTGCGGCTTAAACGTATGAAATAGAGGGTTTAACAAACAAAAGTTATGTTAAATACAACTGATAATTCCGATAGTGGGAATGAAAGCCGTCACGTTGAGCTGAAACCACTATGATGAGACTCCTACATGCATGGAATCATGATAGTGATGAAGTGTATGAAGCTAGGTAAAGTCGTCTGAATTTGACCTAAAACTCACTTAGAGTCATGGTCGAAGATAAGGCGGTCAGCCGAAAAAGGTGAATATGGTGAGAATGTCAGATTAGCAACCTGACTGACGAACTTGCGAATGAAAGGGTCTAGAATGAAATCCGCTTGAAAAGGTGGAAGGTTAACCAGTTTAACCGAGATTGTCGTGGAGTAAGTCCGTTGTCATGAAACACGATATAGTGAACAAGGACACTATATAATCTCAGGCTCAGAGCAAGCACCTAAGTTCAATCATATGGCTAGGAATTATTGGAACGTGGTAAGCAAGGAACACTCATTCAAGGACTATCATCCGAGTGGTTGATATAAGGATTTCTAATCTGAAATTCATTTATCCTTGTGAAAGTAGGGTCACAGTACCGAAGAAGCTTATGAAAATAAGTGGAGGGATAGACCCAAGTCTAATTCAATATATTAAACCAAACAAAGCAAGTGAAATTCGTTGATCGGGTAAGAATGCAGGGAATCACTGAGAAAGTCAGGTGATCTGCAACGAATATGAGCCTAAGACACAACGAGTATTATGGTATGCAAGAGTTTTTTGATGAATTATTTGCCAAGAGTAAGGAAGGACATCTTTTCAAAAATCTATTTAACCTAATCATAGATGAAAGAAACATCCTACTAGCTTACAGAAACATAAAAGCCAATAAAGGTTCTAAAACTGCTGGAACAGATAAGTATGTGATTGACAACTATAAAGTGATGAATAAGCAAGAATTCATAAATCTCATTCGAACTTCGCTCAAAGATTACAAACCTAAAGCAGTACGCAGAGTAATGATTCCAAAGGGAATGGATAATACCAAGTTTAGACCTTTAGGAATACCAACAATGTTGGATAGGCTAATTCAACAGATGTTTAAACAAATTCTTGAACCTATCTGTGAAGCTAAGTTTTATAATCACAGTTATGGTTTCAGACCATTACGAAGCACAAAACATGCTTTATCTAGGGTGAATTTCTTAGTTAATATCTCACAATTACATTATGTAGTAGATATCGACATAAAGGGATTCTTCGACAATGTAAATCATAGGGTTCTCATGAAGCAAATGTGGAATTTGGGCATTCATGATAGAAGGGTTTTAGCAATCATAAGCAAAATGCTCAAAGCACCGATAAAAGGTATTGGAATTCCAAACAAAGGTACTCCACAAGGAGGAATACTCTCACCTTTACTCTCTAACATTGTTCTTCATGATTTAGATATGTGGGTAAGTAATCAATGGGAAACTTTTGAAACGAAGCATGAGTATTCTCAGAATGTAAAGAAGTACTTAATGTTGAAACGAAATTCGAATATGAAGATTGGCTTTATAGTTCGATACGCAGATGACTTCAAAATTATGACCAATAATCATGAGAATGCAGTCAAATGGTTTCATGCAGTGGCAGGATACTTGAAGGGTAGATTGAAATTAGATATCTCACCTGAGAAATCTAAAATTACAAATCTCAAAAAGAAGTCCTCGGATTTCTTGGGATTTAAAATTAAGGCTGTTAGGAAGAAACAAAAACATCTTGTTAGGGTAAATATGATTGATAAGAAGAAAGCTGATGTCATTAGGAAAATGAAGGAACTAATTCTTAGAATTAGGAAGGAAACGACCGTTAATAACATAAGGCTCTTTAATGCTTATGTAATGGGGATACAAAATTACTTTAAATACGGGAGTATGGTTCCATCAGATTTCAAAGACATAGCACACAAGGTTCATCCTTATGCTAGGAGTAAACTACATCAAGTTGGAGGGAAATATGCACACCCAACGGATGCAAGTAAAGTCTATAATCAATACTACTCAAGTAACCTCAAAACATGGAAGGTACTAGGAGTTCATCTCTTTCCTATACATGGGATTACAAGTTTTACTGAATCTAGACAATTTAATCCTAAGCTTTCGGTCTACACTGATGAAGGTAGAAAATTAATTCACAATAAACTTCAACCAGTTGTCGAATATAACATAAGAATACTAATGCAATCCAAGATACAAGACCAATCAATCGAATATCAAGACAATAGACTTTCCCGTTACTCAATGAGGAATGGATGTTGTGAAATACTTGGTATCTTTCTTGAAGCACATGAAGTTCACTGTCATCATGTAAAGCCTAGAAGTTTAGGTGGAACGGATAAGTATGATAACCTCAAAATTATCCATGAAGACATGCATAGACTACTTCATGCTACTGAAAAAGAAACGATTGATAAATACCTTGTTAAATGGAAACTCAATCAGAATTCGAAACTGATTGAGAAGATAAATGCATTGCGTAAGAAATGTAAGAATGAATCAATCTTGATTTAGAGGCATTCAAAAACTTGCACAATACTCGATAAATAATTATTAAGCTTGTAACTTGTTGAAATTTGGTTTAGTAGGATTAGATAGAACGCCGTATGAGGTGAAAATCTCACGTACGGTGTGGAGTGGGGGAAAAGGTGGAGAATTGCTTCAAAGCCTTACCTATCACTATCAAATGAAATGACAAACGCTACTAGCTATGGTCAAAAAGTTGTGGCGACAAACCCTTGTGGAGAGCAGCCATTAGCTCCATTTAGTGTATGTAATCTAGCTGCTGTTAACCTTGCAGAAATGGCAGATAAGGAAAACAAAACAGTTAATTTTGAAAAGCTTAAGAAAACAGTGGAAATAGGCGTAAGAATGCAGGATAACGTAATCGATGCAACTCCTTACTTCTTGGAAGAAAATAAAAAGCAAGCGCTTGGAGAACGTCGTGTGGGTCTTGGTGTTATGGGTCTTCATGATCTACTGATTTACTGTGAAACAGAATATGGCAGTGCAGAGGGAAATGTCTTAGTAGATAAAGTATTTGAAACCATCGCAACAACTGCATACAGAGCATCTATTGAGTTAGCGAAAGAAAAAGGCAGCTTCCCATTCTTACAAGCGGAATCAGAGGAAGAGGTTGCAAAACTACGCGATGCCTTTATTCATACTGGCTTCATGAAAAAAATGCCTGAGGATATTAGAGAAGCCATTCTTCAATATGGTATTCGTAACTCTCATTTATTAACAGTAGCACCTACAGGCAGTACAGGTACAATGGTTGGGGTATCAACTGGTCTTGAGCCATACTTCTCCTTCTCTTATTTCCGAAGCGGAAGACTTGGAAAATTCATTGAAGTGAAAGCAGATATTGTTCAAGAATATTTAGATGCGCATCCAGAAGCAGATCCAAATAATCTTCCAAATTGGTTCGTTGCTGCAATGGATTTGGCTCCAGAGGCACATGCTGATGTTCAATGTATCATTCAAAGATGGATTGATAGCTCTATTAGTAAAACGGTAAATGCACCAAAAGGATATAGTGTAGAGCAAGTTCAAAAAGTGTATGAAAGATTATATCGTGGTGGTGCAAAAGGCGGAACCGTTTATGTGGATGGCTCTCGCGATAGTCAAGTACTAACATTAAAAGCGGAAGAAAACACATTTGAAGAAACACAACCACAAAAGCATCAAGAACCACATGTAGTTCTTGTCGATACGATAAATGAGTTAAAATCAACAAATGTAACGATTGGTTCAGAAATAGGCGATACTTGTCCTGTATGCCGAAAAGGTGTAGTAGAAGAAATCGGTGGATGTAATACTTGTACGAATTGCAACACACAATTAAAATGTGGCCTTTAATACGCAGATATTGGTCATAATGAATATAGCTTCAGTTTGAAATTATTACTTTTATGAATAAAGCTACAGAAAGAGGCTGAGCAATTGTCAGCCTCTTTAAATATATATAAAAGCAGGATTAATCTATATTAAGGAGAGTGATATAAAGGTGGTTCGCTTATCGCTCCCATTAACTATTACATTATTTTAATAAAACCCAAACGGTGGGACGCCATATCCGTAACCATATGGTGGATAACCATATCCTCCATATAATGCTGGACCAAGTAATGCCCCTGTTGCAAATCCTCCTAACAAGCCTAAGCCAAGTCCTAAGCCAGCTCCTCCAAAGCCGAACCCAGGTCTACCGAATCCAGGTCTACCAAAACCTGGTCTGCCAAATCCACCAAACCCAGGTCGTATTCTTCTAATATCTTGTGGATAAATGAATTGATTTTGCATAAATATCCTCCTCTTTTTTCATTATTTAGCTAATGTGCACATCCTTCGCTACTTTTTATCTTCAAAACAAGATACTGCACTTATCTACTTCGAATTAGTTTATGTGTCTATACACTATATTGATTGATACAAATGCCTAAACCCAATATGCATTTACTGCATCCTTTTTAAAGTGAATACGATGACCATAAATAAAAGAATGACATTTAACTTGTCTTCTGTACTATTTTCTAATTACGAATACTAAATTGGAGTATAAAGGTCTAGAGTCCATAAAAATGAAAAACCTTTCGAAGTCCCATTTGCTTGTTAAAAGGAGTGAATTTTATGTATATAGACGGGGTCTTTTCTGGAGGAGGAATTAAAGGGCTAGCTTTAGTGGGAGCATATGAAGTTGTAGAACAACGAGGATTTCAATTTGCTCGGTTGGCAGGAACTAGTGCAGGTTCAATCGTTGCTGCCTTAATTGCTGCAGGGTATACGAGTCGAGAAATAGCGGAATTATTGGAGGATTTGGATTTAAGTACCTTTTTAGATGAACGACAATTGCTCATTCCTTTTCCACTTGCAAAATGGTTTTTTCTATATTGGAAGTTAGGGTTATATAAAGGAGAAGAACTGGAAAAATGGATAGAAAGTAAATTGGCCGTAAAAGGTTTAAAAACATTTGCAGATATACCCCCACAAACTTTACGCTTTATTGCTTCAGATATTACAAATGGTGTATTAATGATTCTACCAGACGACTTGCCGAAATACAGAATCAATCCCCAAACTTTTTCGATTGCAAAAGCGATTAGGATGAGTTGTAGTCTGCCTTATTTTTTTGAGCCAGTAACTCTTGGAAATAAGTCAAATAAAAATGTGATTGTTGATGGGGGAGTGCTCAGTAATTTCCCAATGTGGTTATTTGATCAAGAGAATGTACTGAAAACAAGACCTGTTTTAGGAGTTAAATTAAGTCATAGTATAAGGGAGCATCCAAAGCATAGAATCAAAAATGCTATTGATTTATTTGCAGCAATGTTTGAAACGATGAAAGATGCACATGATTCCCGCTATATTTCCAGGAAGCATGAGAAAAATATTATCTTTGTTCCAACAGAGGGGGTACTCGCAACAGAATTTGCACTTACAAAAGAAGATCAAGTAAAACTAATACAGTTAGGAAGAGATTGTGCTACGAAATTTTTTGAAAAATGGGCTTATTAAAACATGATGGGGCTATATCCTAAAGGCTCTATCTATATAGCAAAAAAGAATCGAGCCCTCTATAAAGAAGCCCGATTCTTTTTTTTGCTCTTCTTCCCTTCAATAACAGTTAAATGTGCAGTGCTTTTACTACGTTTATGCTTGTTGGCTTTTAAGGAAGAGGATTTAGTTGAATGTTGCTGCTGTCCTGCTGGTACCTTTTCTCTTGTTTGTAGCCGTTTTTTTGATTTCTTTGCAGCTTTTAGAAAAGCTCTTTGCTCTCTTTTTTGCGGACTAGTTGTATTGAAATGGCGGAAAATGAACCAAATAATAGCACCTACAGCAACAATGACAGCAATGTTTAGAAAAAATCCAGCAGGATTTTTTATTAAACTAGTAGTTAAGCCAATGAAAGCAAGGAGAAAAATACTCCCAAATAAGATAATTGAAAATCGGTTCTTCAAAAAGCCACCTCCCTAAAAGCATGATGAGCATTTTTTCTAACTTTTAAACTATTATTAAGAAAAGTTTATTCAAAAAAAGCCAAATTGTTCACAAGAAAAAGTTTTCAGAAAAAAGATTTTTAAACGGTAATAAAACTATATAAATAGGGAAGATTCTTTTATAAATTATTTAACAACTGTCTTTGAAACCTGTGCTTCCGTTTCTTCCTCGCGTTTCTTTAATTCGGAGAAGGAAAGTATAGCCACTTCCACTTGATCATCACTTGGTTCTTTTGTTGTTAATAATTGTAGCCATAGACCAGGCAATCCAAGATATTTTAAAACTGGGACATTTCTTAATTTATTGGTAAACTGTAATACCTCAAAGGAAATTCCAAGCACGACTGGAATCAAAGCAATACGAATAAGTACTCTGTCTAAAAGGTTGTCTGGATAGAAAAATAAATAGAGAAATAACCCAACAATTACCGTGAACAGAATAAAACTTGATCCACAGCGATAATGTAACCTTGAAGCCGACTGTACATTTTCTATTGTTAATTCTTTCCCACTTTCATATGCATTAATAACTTTATGTTCAGCACCATGATACTGAAAGACTCTTTTAATAATAGGAGTCAGTGAGACAAAATAAATATATCCAAGTAAAAGAATTAGCTTAAAAAAGCTTTCTAATAGTATTTGCGCAACATGTCCAGAAATAATCGGCATAAACATAGCTGCTAGGAAAGTCGGAATAAGCGTAAAAATGAATTTTCCAAATAAAAAGGAAAGTACACCAAGAACTGCTACTCCTAAAATCATGGATACTTTAGAAGGCTCTTGTTCTTCCAATTTATAATCTTCAGAAGGATCAACATCATAGCGATCCGTTGAAAAATTTAAATGCTTTGTTCCATTTCCGCTTGATTCAATAATGGCAATAATACCTCGTAAAAATGGTATTTTTTTTAATTTTGCTAGCTTGGTATTATACGTTCTAGGAAGATGAAAATAATCAACAGTCTGATCTTTGCGTCTTATGGCTGTGACATAATGATGTTTTCCACCAAACATCACACCTTCTACAACTGCCTGACCTCCGTATAATGGTTTTTGTTCACTTGACATGTATAACAGCACCAACCTCAGGATAATTTAGGTGAAAACAACTTAATTTTTTCATCTGTAAGATTTTTATGGTTGTATATCCCCTAATACTATATTACTAAAAAATTCAAAAAACCACTAGCAAGACATCCCATCCTTTGTGAATGAACCTTTTAATCAAACGCTAAGATAAACATGCAAGGAAAGAAAAGGATTGGGACATACTAGGGTTGGAGGTGGACATTATGGATAATCAACAACAATCACATGAAAAAGGAAGACCGATGTCTTTTATCGCCTTAGTAATTTGGACAGGCATGTTTGGAGGGATATTCTGGTCGCTTATTGGGTACATAGGATATGTTTTTCATTTTACAGAAATACGCCCTAATATCCTCTTAGAGCCTTGGGCGATTGGTAGTTGGAAATATGGCTGGCTTGGAACGGTAATCAGTATCGTCTTCATAGGTTTTTTTTCAACTGGAGCAGCATTTGCTTACTATTTGATGCTAAGGAAATTTAAAACCATCTATATAGGAATTGGATATGGGATTGCATTGTTTATTTGTGTTTTTGTCATTTTAAACCCTATATTTCCAAGCATGGCCCCATTTCTAGAGCTGAAAAGGGATACAATCATTTTTTCCGCATGTTTATATGCCCTTTATGGTGTATTTGTGGGTTATACAATCTCTTATGAAGAAAGTGAAATTCAACTAAAAAAATGGAAGGAAAAAAAGCCGTCAACTAATTTAACAGGTAATGAAGGGCAATAAAATCATTTTTTAATTTCTTGAAAAGTGGTTATGCCCTCTTACTCAAGGCTTTTATTTGGCTAGTTAGGGTGTCTAAAATCTTTATTTGCTAGCTATTTTGCCTGTATTATAAAAGTATTTATGTTAAAATAATTTCATGAGTGTACTTTTTTCATCATTCAGATTTTTACCTTATCTAGAAGTTGTTAAGGCTATAGAAAGCATGTACCTCTAGGCAAGTGTATCAAATAAGGGAGAGGGTTATAATGGAGAAACTTAAAAGAGTAAGAGAAGCACTAGCAGAAGTTGGGGCAGATGGTATTTTAATAACAAGTACATATAACAGACGTTATGTTAGTAATTTTACAGGATCTTCAGGAGCTGTATTAATAGGCGGAGAGAAAGCTTTATTTATCACAGACTTCCGTTATGTGGAACAGGCAGGAAACCAATGCAGTGGATTCGAAGTTGTTCAGCATAAAGGGGCAATTCTTCAAGAGGTTGCAAGTCAAGCAGAGAAATTGGGAATAAAGAAACTAGCTTTTGAACAAGATTATACAACCTTTACTCAATATAAGGAGCTAGAATCTGTTGTAAAAGGAGAATTAGTGCCAGTTTCAGGTATAATTGAAAAGTTACGCTTGATTAAGACTAATGAAGAGATTAAGATATTAAAGGAAGCTGCTAAGATTGCTGATGCTGCTTTCACCCATATCCTTGATTTTATTAAGGTAGGGAAAACAGAATTGGAAGTTTCGAATGAATTAGAGTTTTTTATGAGAAAATTAGGCGCCACTTCATCCTCCTTTGATACAATTGTTGCATCAGGGACAAGATCTGCATTGCCACATGGTGTTGCAACCGACAAAGTAATTGAAGCTGGTGATTTTATTACATTAGATTACGGTGCTTATTATAATGGCTATGTATCAGATATTACGAGAACCATTGCTATCGGTAACCCAGATGAGAAATTAAAAGAGATTTATGATATCGTATTAAAAGCTCAACTAAAGGGAATGGAAGGCATTAAACCAGGAATAACAGGTTTCCAAGCAGATGCACTGACTCGTGATTACATAACTGAAAAAGGCTATGGGGAATATTTTGGACATACTACAGGTCACGGAATTGGGCTAGAAGTTCATGAAGGACCTAATTTATCCTTCCGAAATAATGCTCCTCTAGAACCAGGTATGGTCGTAACAGTGGAACCAGGTATTTATATCGCAGGACTTGGTGGAGTGCGTATTGAAGATGATACAATAATAACAAATAATCATAATGAAGCTTTAACCCATTCAACTAAGGAACTGATTATTTTATAGGAGGATTACTGCATGATTTCAGTAAACGATTTTAAAACAGGTTTAACAATTGAGGTAGACGGTGGAATTTGGCGCGTACTTGATTTCCAACACGTTAAGCCTGGTAAGGGAGCAGCGTTTGTTCGCTCTAAATTAAAGAATTTACGTACTGGAGCTGTTCAAGAAAAAACATTTAGAGCTGGCGAAAAAGTTGCAAAAGCGCAAATTGACAATCGCAAAATGCAATATCTATATGCTAATGGTGACCAGCACGTATTTATGGATGTAGAATCTTATGACCAAATTGAGCTTTCTGCTTCTGTAATCGAATACGAACTAAAATTCTTAAAAGAAAATATGGAAGTCCATATTATGATGTATCAATCCGAAACTCTAGGTGTAGAGCTTCCAAATACGGTTGTATTAGAAGTTACTGAAACAGAACCTGGAATTAAGGGAGATACGGCATCTGGTGGTACAAAACCTGCAGTGATGGAAACAGGATTAACTGTTCAAGTTCCTTTCTTTGTTAATCAAGGGGATCGTTTGATTATTAACACAGCTGAAGCAAGCTACGTTTCTCGTGCTTAATACTTAAAAGTGACATCCTAATTTTACCATTTGCTTTCCAAAGGAAATTCATGTATGATAAAACCATAGAAGCTGCGTTGTACGTTATCGTATGAAGTTTCAACCTTTATCGATAATTAGGGAGTTCTATATTAAAGAAGGATCAGCAGGCCTAATGCCATTTGTCATTAGGACATATGATGAGAGCTTTTGCGAACACCCACCTGGTGGAGCAGGTTTTGAAACTCCATACATCTAAGCGGCAAATGCGGCTGAAAAAGGAGGTAATCAATTGATTACCTCCTTTTTCTATGGGATTTTGACAAAATGAAATAGCTAATCAATAAAGACAAACATTCTCTAATTTAGCTTTTAAGTGATACGACTCTTTTTTTATTAATTGAGTTTTCGAATATATGTCTATGTGCCGACGAGGAAAGCTGATCATATAGATAACTTTATTTCCATTCGAAAGAAAAGATATGTATAAAGATTTACCTTGCCTTTGTGTACACACTACTCTTTTTATTACAGGAGAAAGTAGAGTAAGATAGCTAAAAGCTTATCCTACTCTTAGTTTCTGTCCTGGGTATATTTTATTAACATCCTTCAATTGATTCCATTTCTCTATTTTACTAACACTTGTATGAAAAGTCTTCGCAATTTGGCTGACGGTATCTCCTTTTTTTACTACATAATAAACAGCTTGTGTGGAAGGTATTTTGATTTTCTGTCCTACTTTAATTAGGTTCGGGTTTGCTATTTGATTGTAAGCTGCAAGAACTTTAATCGTTGTTTTATATTTTCTACTAATTTCATATAATGTATCTCCTTTTTTAACAATATATTCATTGTTACTAGAAGGAATGGCTTCAGTATCTGATTCAAAATAAGGAAGTGGGTTAACTGCATTCGTTTTATTATTATTCCAACGGCCAATGTGTAATTCAAAATGTAAATGCTGACCGGTTGAATCTCCTGTATTACCCATAATGCCAATAACTTGTCCTTTTTTTACATATTCTCCGACCTTTACTTTCCGAGAACCACTTTTTAAGTGGGCATAAACCGTTTCATATTCTTTGCCAGAAATGTTATGAAGAATCATGATACATTCTCCGTAACTTGTTGAAAAATAGGATTTGGTCACCTTGCCGTCAGCACATGCTCTAATCGCATTAATTCCATTTTGTGCAAAGTCAATTCCAAAATGCTTGTCCTTACCTGTAGAACGGAATCCATTTGATATATATGTGACAGAAGTTGGTTTTAAAAACATAAATAATCACCTCATGATAGAATATGTTGAAGTGATTATTTACGTTTGGATGTTTACCATATTAATTAGCAAAAGGATAGCCCATAATGGAGGCAATTTTCTTGGGAATATCGGTATTATCTAACACCCCATGAAATTCTTCTGCCCCCATTCCAAATGCGAAAACAACAATCATATTACTTGTATGCCCCCCTGTAGTGCTAAGCTGTTGTACTTCTGGTTGGAGGATACCGCCGTGGTAATGGTTCGCAATAATACTTCCAATTTGCCAGTCGATTTGTTGCTCGCGATAGACTTGTTCTTTCTTCGGTAATTTGTTTGTTTGAAATTTGGCAAGCTCTTCATTAGTTATATCCATTGCTGCATAGTCTTTAAAGACCTTTCGTATACTTTTTTCCGTATAGTGATTACTTGTTTTTTTCTTCGTTAGTTGCTGAGCCATGTAATGAGGAGATGCAGTAATGTTTTTAAGTGCATTTATATCCATTGCTTCAGTGGCAGAAACCCCCATCGTTTCGTGGTCAGCGGCAACAACAACTAATGTATCTTGTTGTTTATTAGCCCACTCCACACAGTATTTAACCACTTCATCGAAGGCAATTGTTTCTTTCCATATTCCTGTAATATCGGATGTATGGGAGGCGTGGTCAATACGACCTCCTTCAATCATGGCAAAAAAACCTTTCTCGTCTTTTGATAGAATATCGAGTGTTTTTTTAGTCATTTCCTGTAAGGTTGGTTCTGTTGTTTTGAGTAGTTCACGATCTAATTGAAAATTTAAGTGAGCATCTCCAAAAAGCCCGAGAATTTTATTCGAATTTGTTTTTTCTAATTGATCTGCAGTTGAAATATAACGATACCCTGAGTTTTTGTATGCATCAATCAGGTCAATCCCTCTTTTATCTTTTCGAGTAAAGAATTTTTTGCCTCCTCCCATAATGATATCTACTTTATTGCTTAATTGTTGCTTGGCAATTTCCTCTTGGTCTGCCCATCTATTATTGACACTTGCAGTAAAGCTTGCTGGTGTTGCATCTGTTACCGAATTAGTAGTAATTATTGCTGTTCTTTTTCCCTCCTTTTTAAATATATCTAAAATGCTGTCTTCGTTTTTTCCATTTGGTGTAATGCCAATCATCCCATTATTCGTTTTCTGTCCAATCGCAAGAGCAGTTCCCCCGGCTGCAGAGTCAGTAACCCGATTATTGCTGGAGGATGTATGGACAATCGCTGTGTAGGGGAGTGTTTCCATAAAAAGTTTTCCTTTTACTCCATGCTCCAATAAGCGAGCAATCTCCATTTGCCCGATACCCATACCATCTCCTATGAGCAATATAACATTTTTAGGTGTATCCTTTTGTTCTTTGCTTAAAGCGGGCTTATCTACAACTGGTTGAACAGAAAGGAAGAACCCTAAACTAATGGAAAGGAAAACGAAAAGTAGCTTTTTCAAATCTTTATCCTCCTAGGCGTTTGACGTTTAATCTTGTATAGCTTTTGAAAAAAAGCATTTTTTAATCCCTATTTACCTATCTTTGCGAGGTTCTTAAATAAATTACATGTATAAAAATAAAGGAATCAAACAGGAAATGACATAAAAAAGGTAGACGAGCATACATTTTAATAAGTCATCCTATGTATGTTATGTGGAGGGAAGTTTTCTTCTGTATATGAATAATGAATAGCAGCCAGAATTAACTTTGCAAATTTACAACCAATAAAATCAATGAAAAGCTGAAAAAAAGCAGAAATCTTATAGCAAAGGAGGAATTTTTTGTGAATACTATCTATTCTTTTTTGCCTAAATCTATTGAAAATCAAATACTCACAATCCCTCCATCTGAAAGATTAGGTATGGAAGAGATTCGAGTTCGGATAGGCAGACCTTTAGAAGTATTTATAAATGGACATTCTATCTTTTTTCCATTTATTGTTTCGAAAGAGGATGGGAACCAATTACTAAATAAAATAAGTCGATACTCGGTTTATACAATGGAAGAAGAATTGAAAAGAGGTTATATCACTGTTCAAGGTGGGCATCGTGTTGGACTTGCGGGCAGAGTTATTTTGCAAGATAGCAAAGTAAAGGCAATACGGGATGTAGCTTCTTTCAATATTCGTATTGCAAAGGAGAAGATCGGAATAGCTAATCCATACATTCCCTATTTATATGATAAAGGAAAATGGCGGCATACGATGATTATTGGACCCCCGCAGACCGGGAAAACGACCTTATTAAGAGATATAGCTAGATTAATTTCATCTGAAGAGGAGCATTCATTACGTAAGCCAGCGAAAGTAGGGATTGTGGATGAACGATCCGAAATTGCAGGGTGTATGGATGGAATACCTCAAATGACGTTTGGCCAACGCATAGATGTTCTGGATGCTTGTCCAAAAGCGGAAGGAATGATGATGATGATTCGTTCCATGAGCCCAGATGTTCTGATTGTAGATGAGGTAGGTCGAAAAGAAGATGAAGAAGCAATCCTAGAAGCTGTTAATGCTGGTATTCAATTAGTAATGACAACACATGGATCAAGCTTGGAAGAAGTAAAAAAACGACCGATGCTTTCTAGGATGATAAAAATGGGCATATTTGAACGCTATATTGAATTAAATAGAAAGAAGGGTCCTGGCACAGTAACAGCAATAAGAAATGGACAAGGCCATTTATTAATGGATGAAATGAAGGTGAAATAAATGGTGAAAATAATTGGCGCTATCTTGATTCTTGCTTCAACAAGTTGGGGTGGAATGGAATTTTCAAAACTATTAAGCCAAAGACCAAAGCAAATAAGGGCACTAAAATCAGCACTTCAATCATTAGAGGCGGAGATTATGTATGGACATACCCCCTTACATGAAGCTTCCAGAAGATTAGCAGAACAATTAAGTGATCCACTAAGTTCTTTTTTTGGAAGTTTTGCGGAGCGCTTAATCAAAGAAGATACAACTGTCAAAGAAGCGTGGAGTTTATCTTTACATGATATTTGGAAAAAAACGGCGATGAAAGATACTGAATTAGAAATCATGAAGCAATTCGGTGAAACATTAGGCAGGCACGACCGTTTTTCACAACAAAAGCAAATAATGCTTACGCTGACTCATTTAGAAAGAGAAGAAGAAGAGGCAAGAGAAATACAAGGGAAATATGAAAAAATGGTAAGAAGCTTAGGATTTCTGTCCGGTCTGCTGATTGTCATTTTATTGATGTAGTTTTTAGGAGGAGACTTTTATGGGCTTAGAGGTCGATATTATATTCAAAATCGCAGGAGTAGGAATCGTCGTAGCTTTTTTACACACAATCCTCGACCAAGTTGGCAAGAAGGAGTATGCACAATGGGTTACCTTATTTGGATTTATTTACATTCTATTTATGGTAGCGAATATTGTAAATGATTTGTTTCAAAAGATAAAAGCCGTATTTTTATTCCAAGGGTAAAGGAGGATATCATCATTGAAATTCTTCAAATAGTTGGAATTGCATTAATTTCTACTTTTTTAGCATTGGTGGTAAAAGAACAAAAGCCCAATATTGCCTTTTTATTAGTTGTGTTTGTTGGCTGTGCAATTTTCCTTTTTCTTGTTGACCAAATAGCGGCAATTATCCAAATGGTAGAAAGAATTGCTTTAAATGCAAGGGTAAACACTGTTTACGTAGAAACAATTCTGAAAATTATTGGCATCGCCTATATAGCAGAATTTGCAGTGCAAATTACTAAAGATGCAGGACAAGGTTCTATCGCATCAAAGATTGAACTAGCAGGAAAAATCTTGATTTTAGCAATGGCGGTACCAATATTGACTGTATTAGTAGAAACAATTTTAAATATGATTCCAAGTTAAGTAGGAAACCGTTTATTTCGAGGTGGAAAAATTGAAAACAAAGTTGAAAGTCGTACTACTAATAATGGCAGCTATCTTTTTTCTCTATCAACCGATTGTACAAGCCTCACCTCATGAGTCACAAGAAGTACCACAGTCAGAAGCATTAGAAGAAACAAATGAAGAAGGAGTTGATCCAACAAAACTTGTTGAATCACAATTGGAGTCATTAGATCTAAATGAATTAACGGAATTTTGGGATTCGGTTAAAACAGAATATGGTGGATTTTTGCCAGAAAGCCAAAAGGGAAGCCTATATGATTTTATGATAGGAAATAAAACTTTTGACTTACAAGGCTTTTTTCACGGCATGCTACAATTTGCATTTCATGAAATTATAGTAAATGGAAAATTATTAGGATCGTTAATCTTGCTTACTATATTTAGTGTTTTACTGCAAATGCTCCAAAACTCGTTTGAGAAAAGCTCTATTAGTACTGTCGCCTATGCGATCGTGTTTATGGTTATCATTATTCTCGCATTGAATAGCTTTCATGTAGCAATTACTTATGCTAGTGACGCAATATCGAATATGACAAATTTTATATTAGCACTAGTTCCTTTATTGCTAGGGCTTATGGCAGCTTCAGGCGGAGCCATATCTGCAGCTTTCTTTCATCCCGTTATTCTTTTTTTAATGAATACAAGTGGGATGTTAATTGAATATATTGTGCTTCCTCTATTGTTTTTATCAACTTTACTTCACGTCGTAAGCAGTCTATCAGAACAATACAAAGTTACACAATTAGCTAATTTATTACGTAATATCAGTATAGGGATCTTAGGAACTTTCTTGACTATATTTTTAGGTGTTATTTCCGTCCAAGGTGCATCGTCAGCAATAACGGATGGAATTACGATTAAGACAGCTAAATTTGTAACGGGAAATTTCATTCCGGTTATAGGCCGAATGTTTACAGATGCAACAGATACAGTTATAAATGCTTCCTTATTGTTAAAAAACACGGTTGGAATAGCAGGAGTGGTAATTCTCCTTCTACTTGTTGCCTTTCCTGCGATTAAGATTTTAATGATTTCTTTTATTTATAAATTTGCCGCAGCACTTTTACAGCCAATTGGCGGAGGACCTGTTATTAAATGCTTAGATGTTATAAGTAAGAGTGTTATCTATGTCTTTGCAGCATTAGCAATCGTTTCCCTTATGTTTTTCCTAAGTATAACAGTAATCATTGTTGCAAGTAATATAACAATGATGGTGAGGTAGAAAGGAGGGGCAAGGATGAATTTTATTACAGAGTGGGTTACAAATATAATTCTGTTTATTTTGCTAGCAACTGTTGTGGACATGCTATTGCCAAACTCTACCTTTCAGAAATATGCCAAGATGGTCGCTGGATTATTACTAATAACTGTTATATTGACACCTGTATTTAAGCTGATTTCGAGTGACTTTGAAGCTGTGTTCACTCCCAGTGCGATCGGCGAGCCAGAACAAAAAAATATGAATAATTCGATCGAATTGAAAAAAAGAGAAATACAAGCCTCACTTGATGAATATACATTAAATAAAATGGCTGTCCAATTAAAAGAGGATGCAAATGAGGAGTTGATAGCAAATTACGGAATGGAGATCAATTCGATTCAATTATCAATCGACAAAGAGAAGGATGTTGGGTTTCCTGAAAACTTAGCAGAAATGGTTATTCATATGAAAGAAAGCAAGGATCCACAAAACGTTGTGGAAGCTGTAAGCCCTGTTCGAATTGACACACAGCAACCTCTTCTTGACAAAAATGAATCGAAACAAATGGATACAGAAAGTATTGTTTCTTTTCTTTCCGAAAAATGGGAAGTACGAGATGATGCAATTGTAATTATGTACGAAGGAGGGGAGGAGGAGAAAAATGGATAACAAGGACAAAGGGCCATTAAGCTGGTTAAAAAATGTACTGTCAAATGACGGGGATGAAAAGAAAAAAGGAAAAGCCACCTATCTTGTCATCGTTGTATTGTTTGGCGTAGCCATTATGCTTTTAAGCAACATGTTTTTTAAGGACAATAATAACGCCCAAGAAGTTTCCGCATTAAGTAATGATGCTTCCTCTGAAAATGCTCAAGAAACATTTGGACAAAAAGCCGATAGCAGCAATTTAACTATTTCTGATTATGAAGAACAATACAAGGAACAAATTAAGGAAGCGATAAATGCAATAGCAGGTGTCAAAGATGCGATTGTTTATGTGAATTTAGAAGGATCTGAAAAAAAAATATATGAAAAAAATAATTCACAAACGATTCAAAAAACAGAAGAAGAAGATACACAAGGAGGAAATAGAAGCGTAGAAGAAACATCGAATGAGGAAACAGTGGTATTGGTGCCCAATGGGGATAAACAAGTTCCAATTGTAGTGGAAACGATGAAGCCTAAAATTGCTGGTGTACTCGTTGTTGCAAAAGGAGCTGAAAATATAAAAGTTAAAACAATGATTGTGGAGGCAGTTACTCGAGCGTTAGATGTTTCAAGCCATAGAGTTTCTGTACAGCCTAAACAAAACTAAGGGGGAATAATAGATGTTATTAAAAAAGCAAACAGTATGGTTATTAACGATGTTAAGTTTGGTTGTGGTATTGTCAGTCTACTATATCACATCCCCAGAATCTCGATTAAATGAACTTGCAACTAGCGAAGATGAGAATACAGAAAATGCAACAACGAAGGATGCAGAGGAAGCAGCTACTGATAGTAACGGGGAAAGCACTGTTACAACAACTGACTCTGAAGCAGTATTTGAACAGATGAGACTTGATTTAATGGAACAGCGTGACAAGATGAAGGAAGAATTAGTAACCATTCAAGGTTCAAAGGATAAAACAGCAGAAGAAAAAAATGAAGCTACAGAAAAGATTAAAGAGCTTCAGGAAATTACAGATAATGAAAAGATTATGGAAAGCCTAATTAAAGCAGAAAATTATGAAGATGTGCTTGTACAGACCTCAGATGATGGTACAGTGAAGGTAACCGTAAAAGCAGAAGAATTATCCGCAGAAGCAGCGAATGAAATTGTTCAGCTTGTTCGCAAAAATATGGATGCACCAAACGCTAATGTTGCAGTAAAAATTGATCCACAATAATAATATTTGTGAAAATGAGAGATAATGAATAGTTAGCGTAACTGTAGATACTTTTTGGGAAGTGTCTACAGTTTTTTTGTAAGGCGATTGTCCAAACAATCAGGAAAATAGACAATGGAATATAAGGTGTGTAACTGGTCAGCAAATTAAGTAGAGGTGTTCAAAAAGAGAATGAAATAGAATAAATTAGGAAGAAAATAGAGCTTCTAACAGTAATTAATTTTTGCTCTTTTTACCTCTATAATAATAGTAAGCGTTTTCTTTTAATTGTACACCTTGGATTAGTTATTTTAAAAAGATAGTGGTATGATAAGTATGTAGAAAGAGAGGAGATCCCCTTTCGACTCACATAATAAAAGGAAAAAAATGAAAGTAATAGTAGCAAAAAAGTCATATTTTAAAGATGGTTGTTGAATTATCATAAGGTCTTATCGTATGATATTAGTATCTAGTCCTAAAAGAATGATTTAAGGGGTGCAATTATATGTTAAATATTTCAGAAGTAAAAGAATTAATTAAATTAATAGATGATTCTACTATTAGTAATTTTTTATATGAACAAGATGGTGTGAAAGTCGAAATCAAGAAGAGTGTTGGCGAAACAGTAGTTTCAGCGCCAGTTATTACAAAATCAATTCAACAACAAGAAGCAACAACGAAAGAAGTTGCAGTTGAAAGTGTAGTTGCAGAAACACCTGCAAAATCAATCGATGAAAACTTACATAAAATTACTTCTCCAATGGTAGGAACTTTTTATCAATCAGCTTCTCCAGACGCAGATGCGTTTGTAAAAGTAGGAGACAAAGTGACGAAAGACTCTGTTGTATGTATCGTAGAAGCGATGAAGCTATTTAATGAGATTACAGCAGAAGTAGATGGGGAGATTGTAGAAATCCTCGTTAAAGATGGAGAACTTGTAGAGTACGGAGAACCATTATTCCTAGTAAAGGCGTAACAAAGAGGGGTTTAGTCAATGATAAAAAAACTGTTAATCGCAAATAGAGGCGAAATAGCTGTCCGCATAATAAGAGCATGTCGAGAATTAGATATTCAAACTGTAGCCATTTATTCAGAAGCAGATAGTGAGGCTTTGCATGTACAAATCGCAGATGAAGCATACTGTGTTGGTCCAAAAGCTTCCAAGGATAGCTATTTGAATTTTACAAATATAATCAGCGTAGCAACATTGACTGGATGTGATGCTATTCATCCAGGATACGGATTTTTAGCAGAAAATGCTGATTTCGCTGAACTTTGCAGAGATTGCAAAATCACGTTTGTTGGCCCTAGTCCAGAGGCTATTAATAAAATGGGGACAAAAGATATTGCTAGAGAAACAATGCGTCAGGCTGGTGTTCCAATCGTACCTGGATCCCAAGGTATTATTAAAGATTTAGAAGAAGGAATTACTTTAGCGAAAGAAATAGGTTATCCAGTAATTATTAAAGCTACGGCAGGTGGCGGTGGTAAGGGTATCCGTGTTGCTAAAACAGAAGAAGAACTAGTTAAAGGAATAAATATTACCCAACAAGAAGCTTTAACAGCCTTTGGTAATGCAGGCGTGTATTTAGAAAAATACATTGAGGATTTCCGCCATGTAGAATTGCAAGTACTTGCAGATAATTACGGAAATGTTATTCATTTAGGAGAAAGAGATTGTTCTATTCAGCGTCGATTGCAAAAACTTCTTGAAGAAACACCGTCTCCAGTTTTAACAGAAGAAATGAGAGAGAAAATGGGAGATGCTGCAGTTAAAGCTGCAGCAGCAGTTAACTACACAGGTGCAGGAACAGTAGAATTTATCTTTGACTATCAAAATCAAGCATTCTATTTCATGGAAATGAATACGCGTATCCAAGTAGAGCATCCAGTAACAGAGATGGTAACAGGTATTGATTTAATCAAAGAACAAATACTAGTTGCATCAGGCAAACCACTAGAATACAAACAAAAGGATGTTACATTTACTGGTTGGGCAATAGAATGTCGGATTAATGCAGAAAATCCTGCGAAGAATTTCATGCCTTCACCAGGGAAGATTAACATGTATTTACCACCAGGCGGATTAGGAGTACGTGTTGATTCAGCTGCTTATCCTGGTTACACGATCCCACCATACTATGATAGTATGATTGCTAAGGTAATTGCATATGGGTCAACTAGAAAGGAAGCTATTTCCCGCATGAAACGGGCGCTGAGTGAGTTTGTAATCGAAGGTGTAGATACCACGATTCCCTTTCACTTGAATCTCCTTAATCATGAAAAGTTTGTGGAAGGCAACTTCAACACAAAGTTTTTAGAAATGTATGATTTAATGAAATCAGAAGATTAAAAGGAGGAAAAGGTAATGAGCGAAACAACAAGTTTAGAAATGAACCAAGAGTACAATGGGTTAGGTAAAGTAGAAATTGCTCCTGAAGTAATTGAGGTTATTGCAAGTATTGCTGCTTCTGAAGTGGAAGGTGTAGCACAAATGAGAAGCAATTTTGCAACTGGAGTAGTGGAAAAGTTTGGTAAAAAATTACACAACAAAGGTATAAAGGTTGACCTCAGTGAAGAAGGAATAAAAGTGGAAGTATATTGCGTGATGAATTTTGGTATATCTATTCCACAAGTAGCTCAGCAAATTCAAGATAATATTCGTCAGACATTAATTAATATGACTGGACTTGTTACAGAAGAGGTTAATATTCACATTGTTGGAGTTCAGTTTGAAACAGCAAAACAAGAAGCTGAATTACAACAAGAGATGTAAAGACACAGGCAAAGGAACGATAGCATAGCGTTTAAATAGCAAAGGCTGAACAGGTAAGAGCAAAATAACTATTAATTGAGGGACTTCCTCATTAATAGTTATTACTGATAACCTGGACAGCCTTTGTTTTTGTGAAAATTACCTGTTAATAAGAACAGAATTCTAGGTTTTTTTCATGTAAGATAGAGTTTTGTTTTTATTTATGCTATTATTCATGTAGCATAGATAAAAAGGTTGAAAAACCTATGGAAGGATTTTAAAGGAGCCATAAATAATGAAAAGAAGAACTGCCAGAGAAAAGGCCTTACAGGCACTATTTCAAATTGATATTAGTGATATAGATAAGGAAACAGCAATAGAACATGTTTTAGAAGGAGAAAAATCAGATTTATACCTTACCAAATTAGTGGATGGTGTATTAAGCCATCAAGTATCTATTGATGAAACGATAAAGCAATACCTAGAAAATTGGTCTCTAGAAAGAATCGCAAATGTAGACCGTAATGTTCTTCGTCTTGCTACGTATGAAATTATGTATAGTCAAGCAGATGATGTACCTGTAAATGTAGCAATTGATGAGGCTGTAGAGATTGCTAAACTTTATGGTGATGATCAATCTGGTAGATTTGTCAACGGTGTATTATCTAAGATTAAAGCTAAT
The DNA here is from genome assembly GCF_052116745.1 of Niallia sp. Sow4_A1. Taxonomy (NCBI): domain Bacteria; kingdom Bacillati; phylum Bacillota; class Bacilli; order Caryophanales; family Bacillaceae; genus Niallia; species Niallia sp. Sow4_A1. The sequence goes on from NZ_JBQKKM010000005.1 coordinate 87,314, forward strand.
CAAGAGTAGTAAGAGAAACGATGGTTTGATTAATAGTATGAATATGTGACAATTCAAATTTTGTTTCCTTCTAGAACAAAAAATTTGATATCATCCTGAATTGTTTCCTTCTATAACCTATAAACATGAACGAAAAGGGATGTGGTGTATGGATACTACACCCCTTTTTCCATCCTGTAAAAGGAGTTTTTTATAAATGGAATCACGTTATTTAACGGTACATGCATTGACAAAATACATAAAAAGGAAATTTGATGCAGATCCTCATTTGCATGAGATTATGGTAAAAGGAGAAATCTCAAATTTTAAGCAGCATTCAAGTGGTCATATGTATTTTACCTTAAAAGATGAAAAGGCGAGGATTTTGGCAGTTATGTTTGCTCGAAATAATCAGCAAATGAAATTTAAGCCGGAAAATGGGATGAAAGTACTTATTAAAGCAAGTATCACAGTTTATGAATCAAGCGGGCAATATCAAATGTATGTTTCAGAAATGCAGCCAGACGGAATAGGTCAACTTTATTTGGCTTATGAACAGTTAAGAGCTAAATTGGAACAAGAAGGCATGTTTCGCCCAGATCATAAGAAAGCCATTCCTAAATATCCCAGAACAATTGGTGTAATTACCTCTCCAACTGGTGCTGCAATAAGAGATATTATTACGACAATTAAAAGACGATATCCCATTGCAAAAATAATGATCTATCCAGCACTAGTGCAAGGAGAAACAGCGGCTCCTTCTATTGTAAAGGCTGTTCAACAAGCTAATGAACAGGATTCTCCATTGATTGATGTCCTCATAGTAGGTAGAGGTGGCGGTTCCATAGAGGAATTATGGGCTTTTAATGAAGAAATCGTTGCCAGAGCCATTTACACTTCGAATATTCCAGTAATTTCCGCTGTCGGTCATGAAACAGACTTTACTATTTGTGATTTTGTTGCTGATATGCGTGCGCCGACTCCAACTGGAGCAGCTGAGCTTGCTGTACCCCATATAGATGAACTTGTAGAGCGTATTTTGACAAGGCAAAGTCGGTTGATTAGAGGGATAAAAGAGAAAGTTGAGTTACAGAAGCTTCGTCTAAATAGAATTCAGCGTTCCTATGCATTTCGTTATCCAAAGGTATTGTATGACCAAAAAATGGAGCAGCTAGATAAACAGACAGAATTATTAACGCGTAATGTGCAAAGAGTTCTTGAACAGAAACATATGCAACAGGAATTAAAACAAAAGCAGCTTGTTAGAAATCACCCTAATCATTATATCAAGAAGGCCAATCAAGATTTAGCTAGCTTACAAAAAAATCTAGTTCGTAATACGGAGCTTATTCTGCAAGCAAAAAGACAAGCTTTTCTTTCGAAAATAGGGAAGATGGATGCATTAAGTCCGCTGAAAATAATGGAAAGAGGCTATAATGTAGCATACGATCATCACGGGAAGTTAATAGCAAGTATTAAACAAGTCAAGCCTAAGGATCAGATTGAGTTAAACCTGGCTGATGGAATGGTAGAAGCAGAAATTATTGCGGTAAAGGAGAGATAGATTTTGGCAACCAATTCAGAAAAAAATCCATCTTTTGAAGAAGCGATGGAAGAATTAGAGAGAATCGTTGAAAAACTAGAAGAGGGAGACGTTCCGTTAGAAGAGGCAATTAACACGTATAAAAAAGGAATGGAGCTTTCTAAATATTGTCATGAAAAATTGAAAAATGTGGAAGAACAATTAGCGGAAGTCGTTTTAGAGAATGGAAAAAAACAACCGTTTTCGATTGCTGAGGAGGAATAAAGCTTGAATAATATCTCTTTGTCAGCATTTACAAGCAACTATAAGGATATATTGGAAAAGGAATTAAAGAAAAATGTAGAAAAGCTAGCAGCACCAGCTAACTTAAAAGATTCGATGCTCTATTCCTTAAACGCGGGTGGAAAAAGAATTCGACCATTACTTTTGTTTGCAACTATACAGGCGTATGGAAAAGATCCACTTATCGGGTTATTACCAGCAATAGCAATTGAGATGATACATACCTACTCCTTGATTCACGATGATTTGCCAAGTATGGATGATGACGATTTACGAAGAGGTCTACCAACAAATCATAAAGTATACGGGGAGGCAATTGCAATTTTGGCAGGAGATGCCCTACTTACCTACAGCTTTCAAATAATGGCGAATATGAAGCAACAAAATATTCCTGCAGAAACGATACTCGCGACAATCGGTCTTTTAGCAGAAGCAGCTGGTGCAGAAGGCATGGTGGGTGGACAAGTTGCGGATATTGAAGGGGAAAATAAAACCTTAAATCAACAAGAGCTTGAGCAAATCCACCTACATAAAACAGGAAAGCTACTAGAGGTTAGCATAATAATTGGTGCAAAATTAGCAGGTGCTAATAACACTGAAATAAAGCAGCTAAAGCAATTTGCTTATCATTTAGGTTTAGCCTTCCAAATTCGAGACGATATATTAGATTTAGAGGGTGATGAAGAGCTTATTGGAAAGCCAATTGGAAGTGATATGGGTAATCACAAGAGTACCTATCCAAAAATACTCACAATGGATGGAGCGAAAAGTGAATTAGATTTGCATATCAGACAAGCAAAAGGTCTTCTTGAAAGCTTGCCTATAGATAGTGCAATCTTAGAAAAGATTACAGATTTAATTGCCTATAGAAATAATTAATTATATCTTCCTTAAAACATTTAAAGGCTTTTTCGGAACTATATAGGAAAATAAGAATAGAGAATCAGATGACCAGGGTGTCTCCAGCATATTTGACAACACTTATGCATTTTATAGAAGTATAAACCTCTATATTTGTGCAAGAGGAGTGTTCCATTTGGAGGCATCCTTCTTTTTAGCGCTTCATTTCATTCATTTAACTATGTAGAATTACTACTATTATGGGGGAATGAATGGTATAATACATATTTAATAATAAGAATAAATTAGGTTTTTTTTATAAAATAAGGTATTCTAATATAAAATACAATCTTTGGCGAAAAAGAAATGAAAATGGTTTAATGGAAGGAAGATATACCAATATAGTCATTTAAGAAATATTGACTATTGGTTATAACTGAACGAAAGTGAGTTGTTACCTAATGGATTTAATGTCAATTGAAAATCCAGCATTTTTAAAAGGATTATCCAATGAGGAGCTCAAGAGCCTTAGCGAAGATATCCGTCACTTTTTAATTAATCAACTTTCTCTAACTGGTGGCCATATTGGTCCAAATTTAGGAGTAGTCGAATTAACACTAGCACTTCATAAATGCTTTGATAGTCCAAAGGATAAAATGCTATGGGATGTAGGGCATCAATCCTATGTACACAAAATTTTAACTGGTCGAGCAAAAGATTTTGATACCCTTAGACAATACAAGGGGATGAGCGGTTTTCCAAAAATGAATGAAAGTGAGCATGATGTATGGGAAACAGGCCATAGCTCCACATCTTTATCGGCAGCAATGGGAATGGCAGTAGCTCGCGATTTGAAAAAGGAAGACTCTTATATTATTCCGATTATTGGGGATGGAGCCTTAACAGGTGGAATGGCCCTTGAAGCACTTAATCATATCGGTGATGAAAAGAAAAATATGATTGTGATTCTTAATGATAACGAAATGTCGATTGCCCCAAATGTCGGTGCCCTTCATCAAGTATTGGGAAGATTAAGAACTGCTGGCAAGTATCAATGGGTTAAAGATGAATTAGAAATGCTTTTAAAGAAAATTCCTGCAGTCGGTGGTAAGATGGCAGCCACTGCTGAAAGAATTAAAGATAGTTTAAAGTATTTATTAGTGTCTGGTGTGTTTTTTGAAGAGTTAGGCTTTACTTATTTAGGGCCAGTTGATGGACATGATTTCGAAGACTTATTTGAACAATTAAATTATGCAAAGAAAACTTCTGGACCAGTATTATTACATGTAATTACGAAAAAAGGGAAAGGATTCTCTCCTGCTGAAAAAGATAAAATTGGCACATGGCACGGAACAGGTCCATATAAGATTGAGACAGGAGATTTTGTAAAGCCGACTATTACGGCACCTGCCTGGAGTAAACTAGTAAGTGATACTGTTTTGAAATTGGCGCGAACAGATGAACGAATCGTTGCTGTTACACCTGCGATGCCAGTTGGTTCAAAATTAGAATCATTTGCAAAAGAATTCCCAAATCGAATGCTTGATGTTGGAATAGCAGAACAGCATGCTGTTACATTAGCAGCTGGACTGGCAACACAAAAAATGAAGCCATTTTTAGCGATTTATTCTACATTTTTACAACGTGCATACGATCAAATGCTTCATGATGTGTGCCGTCAAAATTTAAATGTGTTTATCGGAATTGACCGTGCAGGCTTAGTCGGTGCAGACGGAGAAACGCATCAAGGGATTTATGATATTGCATTTTTACGTCATATGCCAAACTTAGTTTTAATGATGCCGAAAGACGAAAATGAAGGGCAGCATATGGTAAATACGGCAATCAAGTATAATGATGGACCAATTGCAATGCGTTTCCCTCGCGGAAATGGAATTGGGGTAGAGCTAGATTCTGCATTAAAAACGATTCCAATCGGTACATGGGAAGTGTTAAGAGAGGGATCTGACGCAGCAATCCTTACTTTTGGAACAACCATTGAAATGGCAATGGAGGCAGCAAATCAGCTGGAAGCCCAAGGCATACACGTGAAAGTCGTCAATGCGCGATTTATCAAACCATTAGATGAAGCAATGTTAACGGATTTATTAAAAAAACAAATTCCAATATTGACATTAGAAGAAGCAATTCTGCAAGGTGGATTTGGAAGTTATTGTTTAGAATATGCACACGATCATGGCTATGGCGCAAATGTAATCGATCGTATGGGAATTCCTGACCAATTTATTGAACATGGTGATGTCCATTCTTTATTAGAAGAAATTAATTTAACAAAAGAAGAAGTAGTAAATAGACTTTTAGCGATTGCAAGAAATAAACAAAAGAGGGCTTAGAGCATTCATGAAGAAAGAAAGAATAGATGTATTATTAGTGGAACAAGGTTTATTTGAAACAAGGGAAAAGGCAAAACGTGCTGTGATGGCAGGGATTGTTTATTGTGAGGAAAATAGACTGGATAAACCAGGTGAAAAAATAAATGCCGATGCTAAGCTGACAGTAAAAGGAAAGACGCTGCAGTATGTTTCAAGAGGCGGCTTAAAGTTGGAAAAGGCACTCAAAGTATTTGATGTCAACATGAAAGATAAAGTATTGCTTGATATCGGCTCTTCTACAGGAGGATTTACTGATTGTGCTTTGCAAAACGGAGCAAAGCAATCGTATGCCTTAGATGTAGGCTATAACCAATTAGCGTGGAAGCTAAGACAGGATGAGCGTGTAATTGTTATGGAAAGAACGAATTTCCGTTACGTAACTCCTGCTGATTTAGTAGGAGAAATGCCGAATATTGCTTCTATTGATGTTTCATTTATTTCTTTAAAGCTAATATTGCCTGTGTTAAAAACATTATTAGTTTCAGGCAGTGATGTCATTGCTTTAGTGAAGCCGCAATTTGAAGCGGGAAGAGAACAAGTTGGGAAAAAAGGAATTGTCAGAGATCGAAAAGTCCATGAGTCTGTTTTAGAAAAAATAATCGATTTTTCGAAAAAAGAAGGATATATCATAAAAAATCTGTCCTTTTCTCCTATAACTGGCGGTGATGGCAACATTGAATTTTTGCTTCATCTTCATTGGGATGAACGCGAGGAGAAACATGAGCATTTTTATCAAATAAAAGAGACTGTGGAAGCGGCACACGCTGAATTGAAGGCAAATAAAGAAACCGATAAATAAGCAAATGGTAGAAGGGTTTGACTACATGAAGAGAACTAGTACAATAATGCTAGTAGAAGATCTCTTATGTTGGCTAACCCTTTTTGCTGTACAATAGAAGATACAAAAGTAATGTTGTTTTATTCTTTGTTCTTGTAAAAAGGCGAACAAACACGGTAAAATAAGATAGAAGGAAAATGTCTAAAAAAATCGAATGAACGAATAAAAGGAAACAAATACTTTTATATAAAGAGCAATAAACATTATACATAATGAAATGATAACCACTATAAAGGATGGAAAATATGAATAAGGGTCAAAGGCATATAAAAATAAGAGAAATTATTACAAATAATGATATAGAAACGCAAGATGAATTAGTAGATGAATTGAAAAGTGCCGGCTATAATGTAACACAAGCTACTGTTTCAAGGGATATTAAAGAATTACATTTAGTTAAAGTGCCCCTTCAAGATGGTAGATATAAATATAGCCTTCCTGCTGACCAACGATTTAATCCATTGCAGAAATTAAAAAGAATGCTGATGGACTCCTTTGTTAAAATCGATTCAGCAGAAAATTTGCTCGTTCTAAAATCTTTGCCTGGGAATGCACAGGCCATTGGTGCATTAATTGATAATTTAGATTGGGATGAAATACTAGGTACAATATGTGGAGATGATACATGTCTAATCATTTGCCGCTCTGCTGAAGAAGGCAAGAGAATTAGCGATCGTTTTCTTGATATGCTTTAATTTGGGGGGACATTAATTGCTAAGTGAATTATCGATTAAAAATTTTGCAATCATAGATAGTCTATCCATTTCCTATAATAAAGGACTTACTGTACTAACTGGTGAGACAGGTGCAGGGAAATCCATTATCATTGATGCAATTAATTTGTTAGTTGGTGGCCGTGGTTCTGCCGAATTTGTTCGACATGGAGAAGAGAAGGCAGAAATTGAAGGATTATTTTATATAGAAGATGGTCATCCATGTTTTCGAAAAATGAATGAATTTGGAATAGATATAGATGAAGGTACAATTGTATTAAGAAGAGATATTGCGCTATCTGGTAAAAGTGTTTGTCGAATAAATGGAAAACTAATTACGATTTCTGTTTTACGAGAAATAGGGTCCACACTGATTGATATACATGGACAGCATGAACATCAGGAATTAATGGACGAAACGAAACATTTACAATTATTGGATACTTTTGCAATGGGAGAATTGGCTCCTGTTTTGGAAGAATATGAAGAAATTTATCGTTCTTATACACAAACGCAAAAAAAATTAATGAACTTAACAGAAAATGAGCAGCAAATGGCACAAAGGCTTGATTTACTGCAATTTCAGTTTAATGAAATTGAAAGTGCTCATTTGAAATTAAATGAAGATGAAGAATTGTTGGAAGAAAAAAAGAAGTTAAGTAATTTTGAAAAAATATATGATAGCATTCAAACAGGCTATACAGCTCTTAGAGGGGAACAAAAGGGCTTGGATTGGCTTGGGGAAGTAATGGGAAATATGGAGGAAGCTGCAAGCTTAGATACTGAATATAAAGATATGGCTGAATCTGTTTCCAATAGTTATTATATTTTAGAAGATATTGCAAGACAGATGCGGGGTGCTTTAGATTATTTAGAATATGACCCAGAAAGATTAAATGAAATTGAAGCAAGGTTAAATGAAATTAATACATTAAAGCGGAAATATGGCAAAACGGTATCGGAGATTTTAGAATATGCTGCTAAAATTGAAGAAGAACTAGAAACCATACAAAATAAAGAGACACATATTGATTTATTAGAGCGCGAATTAGCTTCCCTAAAAAAAGATTTATTAGTAGAAGCAAAGGAACTGCATGTTTTAAGAAGAAAAGCGGCAGAGCGTCTAACAAATAGTATTCATCAAGAACTAAAAGAGCTATACATGGAAAAAACAGTTTTTGAAGTAAGAATAAATGCTAATGAAAATAATGTCACGAAAAAAGGAATAGATGAGGTAGAATTTTATATTTCCACAAATCCTGGTGAACCTCTTAAGCCATTATCGAAAATCGTTTCTGGTGGAGAGCTATCGAGAATGATGCTTGCACTAAAGAGCATTTTCTCTAAGCATCAAGGCGTCACTTCTATAATATTTGATGAAGTAGATACTGGTGTAAGTGGAAGAGTAGCTCAAGCGATTGCCGAAAAAATTCATCATGTTTCAGTCGATTCGCAAGTATTATGCATTTCCCACTTGCCTCAAGTAGCTGCAATGGCAGATACTCATTTATTTATTGCGAAAAAAATAGAAGACGGTAGAACCTCTACATCTGTTACCCCATTGGTTCAGCAAGATAAGATAAAAGAGATAGGACGAATGATTTCTGGAGCAGAAATTACCGAATTAACAAAAAAACATGCAAAAGAACTGTTAAAATTAGCGCAAAAAGCTAAGAATAAAGTATAGACACGTAAAACCTCTGTATATGTGCAGAGGTTTTATTTTATTCTTTTTAAGAAATTGTGAAATACAGTTAATGTTGAAAAAATTGACAAAGCTATCCAATATGGGTAGGTATTTAAAATTTTTAACAGTTATAAATGAGGCTCATACAGGCAAAGTTATAAATGTAGCCGGGAGAAGTCGTGGTGAAAAGAAGCGAGGAGAGTGAAGAGAATTGAAAAGTGATATCCTTAGAAAAATAATTGGTGGGATTCTCCTTGTTTCATTAATATCTTTAGTATGTAATCAATCATTTCAAGAATATCTTCATATTCCCAAAAGCATTACATTGTTTGAGGGGCAATCGATGGAAATCAACAATAGTGAGGCGATTCCTGTGACAGCAAATGTAGCAGACGAAGATTCGGTTGTTGCATTAAGCCAGGAAAAAGGCAAACTTTCTTTGCAAGGAAAAGTAAGTGGGAAAGAAGAGATGATGCTTGAGCTAGCGGGTTTTCCGATAAAAAAAGTGGATGTGAATGTTCTAAAAGACTTTAAAGTCATTCCTGGTGGTCAATCCATCGGGGTGAAATTAAATACAGTTGGCGTACTGGTGGTTGGGCATCACCAAGTTAATACAGAAGAAGCAAAACAATCGCCTGGCGAAAAAGCTGGGATCAAAGTTGGCGATATGATTGTTGAAATAAATGGACAGAAAATCGAAAAAATGGCAGATGTTGCACCATTTGTTCAAAAAGCAGGCGAAGAAAATAAACCATTAGATTTAACAGTTAAAAGAGAGAAGAAAGAATTTAAAACCAAGTTAATGCCGCTTAAAGAAAAAGGGGACAACACATTTAAATTAGGGCTTTATATAAGAGATTCAGCAGCAGGGATAGGAACAATGACTTTTTATCACCCTGATTCCATGAAATATGGGGCTTTAGGTCATGTGATATCAGATATGGATACAAAAAAACCAATAGTTGTGGATGATGGAGAAGTACTGCGTTCTACTGTAACAAGTATTGAAAAAGGCAGTAATGGCAATCCAGGTGAAAAATTAGCAAGATTTTCAGAAGATAAAGAAGTTATCGGGGACATTAAAACAAATAGTCCTTTTGGAATATTTGGGGAACTAAATAAAAACATTAAAAATGGAATCATGGACGAGCCAATGCCGATTACATTATCAGACCAAGTAAAAGAAGGACCAGCACAAATACTAACGGTCGTAGATAATGATCAGGTGAAGCTTTTTGATATCGAAGTAGTAAGCTCTGTACCACAAAAATATCCTGCTACAAAAGGATTAGTTATTAAAGTAACAGATAAAGAATTATTAAGTAAAACAGGTGGGATTGTCCAAGGTATGAGTGGTAGTCCAATTATCCAAGATGGAAAAGTAATTGGAGCAGTTACCCACGTCTTTGTAAATGATCCAACTAGTGGCTATGGAGTTCACATTGAATGGATGTTAAATGAAGCAGGAATTGATATATACGAAAAAGGTCAAAAAGCGTCATAGAAAAAACGGGCAACAACAAAAACAAAAAGTATCATGAAAAGGAGTTTTATTCATCCTTTCCATGATACTTTTTGAATTTACATATTTTGCATAATGAAATCAAATAAATAACCAACAGTAATAAACAATCCAAACATTGTATTCGTCAATCCTGTGTTTTTCATAGCAATCGGTGTTTGGCTTTTATCACCTCTAAAGCCTTTAATTGCTTCAAGCGGCTTCTTAAAGCTTAGTAATACTATTAATAGCCAAGGACTAAAAATGCCGAAAGCAACAAAGATAACAACCCATAAATAGGATAGAATAAATAATGCCGCAAGCAGATTGACTGCCTTATTAAAACCGATTAGGATAGCAATTGTTTTTCTTCCACCTAAAGTATCCTCTTCGATATCTCTAATATTATTTGATAAATTAATTGCACCAATGAGAATTGCGATTGGTACAGAAATCATTATACTTTCTTGATTGATTTCACCAGCCTGGATATAAAATGAAATAAGGATAAAGATACATCCCATACAAATACCAGAAAAGACCTCGCCAAATGGGGTATAAGCAATTGGGAGTGGCCCTCCAGTGTACAAATAACCAATTGCCATGCCAAGTAAGCCGACTAAAGCAATCCACCAACTAGTTTGGGAACAAATATAAATACCCAAAAGTAATGCAATAACATATAGGCTAATTGCCATATTTAAAACTAATTTTGGTTTCATTCCATGATGTACAATGGCTCCACCAATTCCTACTGACTCAGCAGTATCAATGCCTCTTACATAATCATAGTACTCATTGAATAAATTGGTTGCTATTTGAATAATCAAACAAGCGAACATCATGGCAAAAAATAAACCCCATTTTGTTGAGGCGTGTGGGAAAGATAAAACCGTACCAATGGAAACAGGTACAAAGGAAGCAGTTAACGTATGCGGTCTTGTTAGCTTCCATAGTATTTTAAAAGTAGGTTTTACTTCATTCGTTGCATTCTCCATATAAAAATCCTTTCTATCATTGAGCAAATTAAAAAGCACAAGTACTTTTACCATTGTGCTAAGCTTTTATCTGAAAATAACAGATAAGTTGGCCCAAAAAAATTAATGCTTTTTGTCCAACTTTAATAATACCGTTAAAGTAACAACTCAACAAGAATATATTCATAAAAAAGTCATAATTTTTTCTTCCAGAAAAAGAAGTGTTTAGGTAAAAAGAAGTTAATTTAGATGTATTCTTTTTCTATGCAAAGAAGTGGGGTATAATATTGATATAAAGATTTTTCGACAAAATGATGAAATGTATCGAATTCGGTCGAAAACATGAGAAAATGAGAGAAATAATGAGTTTTTCCCTATTTTTTAAGTTTTTTTTATAAAATCAAAGGATTATGGGTTGCTTTGTCGAAAATGTCCTTTAGAATAAAAAATATAGATAAAATTAGAGACATTTGGACCTAAGGGAGGAAACAACTGTTGAAAAAAATAAAAGTTTGTATTGTTGATGATAATCGCGAACTAGTAGGTTTATTGGAAGAGTATATAGATACTCAAGATGACATGGAAGTAATCGGTGTTGCGCATAATGGTCAAGAGTGTCTGGAATTGATCGAACAACTAGAACCAGATGTGATGGTTCTCGATATCATTATGCCTCATCTCGATGGCTTAGCTGTATTAGAAAGAATGCGCCAAATGAATAAAAAAATGCCTAATGTCATTATGCTAACAGCTTTTGGACAAGAGGATGTCACGAAAAAGGCTGTTGAATTAGGAGCATCTTACTTTATTTTAAAACCGTTTGATATGGATTATTTGGCAGGTCATATTCGCCAAGTTAGCGGTAAAACAACTGGGTTTGTGCGAAAATCTTCTTCTTCCTTTAAAACGCAACAGGAACCAAAAACAAAGAATTTAGATGCTAGCATTACAAGTATTATTCACGAGATTGGTGTCCCAGCCCATATTAAAGGCTATCTTTATTTAAGGGAAGCCATTTCGATGGTCTATAATGACATAGAACTATTAGGATCGATTACAAAAGTACTCTATCCAGATATCGCTAAAAAATTTAATACAACTGCAAGCCGTGTGGAGCGTGCAATTCGTCATGCGATTGAAGTCGCTTGGAGCAGAGGCAATATCGATTCCATCTCATCCTTATTCGGCTACACTGTCAGCATGTCTAAAGCAAAACCAACGAACTCAGAATTTATCGCGATTGTGGCAGATAAGTTAAGGCTGGAACATAAGGCTTCTTGAGAGGGTTAGAATAAAGGGTTTTTGGTTATTGCTAATCCAACCAATTCTTTGAAAAACAACTTTTTTTGCGGATTTAAGCCAATAAATTTTTACCTTCTCACCCAATAAATCATTTTGATTTGTTGGGTTTTGTTTTTGTTGGAGATGAAGATGTACAGAGTGAAGTTAACAGAACTACAATTTCATGCAGATGATTTATTTTTTCCTGTCAAAGCAAGACTGTAGCATCTTATAAGCAGAGTCAAAAGCTAATCTTAGTCCTATTTAAAAGTGGAACAGGAGATATTGACAATCTCAAAAAGACTGCACACAAAACCTCTCATTAATATTAACTGTCTGCTCATCTAATTGCTAACTGAATAAATTATAAAGGTGAAATTGATAAAATTGTTAGGAATTAAAAACCATAAAAAGGAATTTGTTTTAAAAAATTGAAAAATTATCATCGGAAGATTTGCTTTCTGTTGATTAACCTGTTACTATAAAGAAGACTTATTTTTGTTCTCTAGAAAATAGTTGAGATTTACATATTTCTTTATTTTTTACTACGAGCAAGGATAGTAATACATTTGTGCATAAAGCACATAGGAGGAAACAAGAAATGGCTACAGGTAAAGTAAAATGGTTTAACGCAGAAAAAGGATTTGGTTTCATCGAAACAGCTGAAGGACAAGATGTATTCGTACATTTCAGCGCTATTCAAACAGAAGGTTTCAAAACATTAGATGAAGGTCAAGAAGTTTCTTTTGACATAGAAGAAGGTCAACGCGGACCTCAAGCTGCTAACGTAGTAAAAAACTAATTTAACAAAAACCGATACAGGCTCTGACTTATGTTAGAGCCTGTTTTTTTCATCATTTATAAAGCAGTAGCGAAAGAGTTCTACATAAGGAAGTGATTTCATGACGAAAATATTTGCACACCGAGGCTATTCTTCCCAATATCCAGAGAATACCATGAAAGCTTTTGAAGAAGCTGAAAAAGCAAAGGCTGATGGAATAGAAATTGATATTCAAATGACAAAAGATGGGGAAGTTGTTATTATTCATGACGAAAAAGTTGATCGAACAACAAATGGATTAGGATATGTGCAAGAATTAAGTTATAAAGGTTTACGATCATTAAATGCAGGACATCGATTCAAGCATATTGGGAAAGAAGCTATTCCCACATTAATTGAGTTATTCGATTGGATGCAAGACAATACGATAACTTGTAATATTGAAATGAAAAATAATAAGATTCCATATAAAGGGATGGAAGAAAAAACAATTGAGCTTATTCGCAAATATGGTTTTGAAAAACGGATTATCTTTTCCTCGTTTAATCATTATAGCCTCGTACATAGTTATCGAATTGCACCTGAAATTGAAACAGCCCCTTTGTTGTCAGATGGAATATATCAGCCTTGGATATATGCAAATGCTATAGGTGCCAAAGGGTTTCATCCTAATTACAAACGCATTAACCAAGAGATAATACAATCCTCAATAGAAAAAAATATCAAAGTTAGAGCATATACAGTGAATAGTCCTAAAGCGATGAGAGCACTAATAAATGAAGGAATCTCAGCAATAATAACAGATGAGCCGATTCTTGCACGTGAATTATTAACGTTGCCTTAAAGAATGATGGTTTTCCAACCTATCTTCAATTTGTTAGAGAGAGGGAGGAGAGCCTTTTTTTTTAGATAATAGCCTAAATAATCCCTAAATAACGACTATTAGGTTATCTCCTTCACCAACTCATTTCTCCACAAATTTGCAACCAATAGTATATTCAAATAAATCTTTTTTTCAGAAATAAAAGAAAATGGGAAAAAAATTGCATAATAACAGAGAGATAGGTATAGTATAGATATGAAATAAATTGCACGGATGAACAGATAGGAAGTGTACTAATGATTGATCGAACTATACAGACAACCTCTTATGCCCTATTTGATGAAATGAAGGAAGGGATTATTCTAGTGGATAATCGCGGAGTCATCTGTTATTTCAACAAAAGTGCAGAAAGAATGATAAAGGGACACTATCATCTTCAAATAGATCAACATATATTATCGATTATTCCTACTAGTGGGATGATGAGAGTATTACATACTAAAAGAAAAGAAGAACAGAAAATATTTGCTATATCTGATAAGGATAATCTTTTAATTTCTCGTTATCCGCTAAAAAACGAGGGAAATCAAGTTATAGGTGCATTGGCGGTACTACAAGAAGCCAATCAAAAAAGAGAATGGTTTGATGATAACAGCATCCGAGTATTGCTTACATTGATTTTGCAAAAAAATGCAGAAGCATTTGCAGTAGTCGATGATCTTGGTCATATCATCATGCAAAATTCGTCATATGAAGAGTTACTTTCAGTACTTAATCAGAAAAAAGCACACAACTTAATTATCAAGAATAGAGAAGAAGTCTTCCGAACAAGACGGGATGCGGAAATTTCGATAAATACGGACTCTTACAGTCTTATCATAAAAAGTACACCAATTATCGTAGATGGAATCTTAAAAGGCTGTCTGCAAAGTATTAACAATAATACGGAAATAGTTCAGTTAAAAAGGGAACTTCAACAAACTAAAACGATTATACGCAGGCTAGAGCAAAGTTACCAATTTGAGGACTTTATTTATCAATCATCTTCTATGAAATTTGCACTTGAGCAGGCCAAGCTAATAGGAGCAAGCAAACGTGTACTATTTATTAGAGGGGAAGAAGGAACTGGAAAGTTTATGCTTGCTAATACTATTCACAATTGGAGTGAAAATAAGTTTCATTTGTTTAAATGTATACATCCAAAGAGAAACAGAGAACAATTAATAGAACTTTTAAGTAAAAATAACGGTAACGCTAAAGGGACGGTTTACTTAGAAAATGTTACTTGTTTGTCGATGGAGGAGCAAACTTTGCTTCTAGAAATGATGAAAAAGGATGGGAAGGAAGAGAAACAATCGTCCCTTCGCCTTATTGTTTCATCTCCTATCAAACTAGAAAAAGCATTAATGGCAGGAATGTTTTTAGAAGAACTCTATGACGAGCTAATGAAATCGCATATATACTTACCTCCTTTAAGCGAGCGTAAGGAGGATATTTATCCATTAGCAAAGCATTTTCTTTTAGAACTAAATAAAGAAAGCGGAAGGTGGATAAGAGAGATTGAATTAGATGCCCAAAAAGCATTAGAAGCTTATTCTTACTCTACTAATGTCCACGAATTAAAGGCAATCTTACAACTAGCTGTAATAAGAGCAAAAGAAGAAGATACTGTGCTTAAAGCGGAGCATCTTATTCTTTCGCAAACGAGTGCAGAATCAAAAATAGATAGCCATGAGGAAATCGATGAAGATAATCAAACACTATCTGAGCTAGTCGAAAAATACGAGACGGTTATTATAGAAAAAACCTTGAAGAAATTAGACGGGAATAAAACGTTGACGGCAAAAACATTAGGGTTATCTGTCCGCAATTTGTATTATAAGTTGGATAAGTATCATTTAAATTAATTTTTAATAAGAGGTTTTTAAAATGAGTAAATTTCGCATATTGGTAATAAACCCGAGGTCATTAGTAACAGAAATTGCCCTCTATGAAAACGAGGTTCCGCTAATAATAGACGATTTATCTCATGATTCTGATAAGTTAGCGGAATTTCCTTCTGTTGCTTCTCAATATAAATTTAGAGCAGATGAAATTTTGTCTTATCTAGTAAATAAAGGAATCAACCTTTCGAAATTAGCTGCTGTTTGTGGAAGAGGCGGTTTACTTAAGCCCATCGATGGCGGAACCTATTTGGTAAATGCTGCTATGCGTAAAGAATTGCTTGAACAAACAAGAGGAGAACATCCTTCTAATCTGGGAGCACTTATCGCTTATGAAATTGGCGAGCATTTCGAGATTCCCTCCTATATAGTAGATCCAGTTGTTGTGGATGAAATGGCCGATATCGCTAAGATTTCTGGTTACCCGAAAATTACAAGAAAAAGTATATTCCATGCCCTTAATCATAAAGCAACAGGAAGACGTGCGGCGATGGAGCTTGGCAAAAAGTATGAGGATGTTCAATTAATCATTGCACATCTTGGCGATGGGATTACAATTGGAGCACATTCGAACGGAAGAGTAATCGATGTTAATAATGGATTGAATGGGGAAGGGCCTTTTAGTATCGAACGTTCTGGAACACTACCACATGGTGATTTAGTTGATTTATGTTATTCAGGAAAATTTACCTACGAAGAAATGAAGCAAGAATTACTATACCATTCAGGGATAATGGCTTATATCGATAAACCAAGTAGAGGATCACTAGATATAGAAGAAGAACTAAAAAAGGGTGATAATCCAAGTTATCACATTATTGAAGCGCTAGCATACCAAGTCGCTAAGGAAATCGGCAGTGTAAGTACAGTGCTATTAGGGGAAGTAGACGCCATTATCTTAACAGGTGAGCTTGCATACAGTAATTTATTTGTAAAATTAATTATGGAACGTGTTAATTGGATTGCAGATATAATGGTATATCCAGGCGAAAATGAGCGACAGTCATTGGCACAGGGAGTACTCCGAGTATTACGCAAGGAAGAATTAGTAAAAGAGTATGAAAGTAAAGGGGTGTGAAAAAATGGCAAAAGAGTATGATCTTGTCATTCTAGGTGGTGGAACAGGCGGCTATGTAGCAGCAATTCGTGCCTCCCAATTAGGTTTAAAAACAGCAGTGGTAGAAAAAGGTAAATTAGGTGGAACATGTTTACATAATGGTTGCATTCCAAGTAAAGCACTATTAAGAAGTGCGGAAGTTTATGCGACAACGAAAAAAAGTGAGGAATTTGGGATTATTACATCAGATATCCGATTGGACTTTAATCGAGTGCAAGAAAGAAAATCAACCATCATAAGCCAGTTGCATAGTGGTGTGCAATATTTAATGAAAAAAGGGAAAATTGATGTTTATGAAGGAAACGGCAGAATAATGGGACCATCTATTTTTTCACCGATGCCGGGAACGATCTCAGTTGAAATGAATAATGGAGAAGAAAATGAAATGTTGCTTCCGAAAAATGTAATCATTGCAACAGGATCTAGACCGAAAACCTTACCAGGATTAGAGATTGATGGTTCGACTGTCATTAGTTCGGAGGAAGCATTACAAATGGAAGATCTTCCTAAATCCATTATTATTGTGGGCGGAGGAGTAATAGGAGTTGAATGGGCTTCTATGCTTTCAGATTTTGATGTGAAAGTAACTATTTTAGAATATAGTGATCGATTGGTGCCAACAGAAGATAAGGAAATAAGTAAAGAATTACAGAGAATCCTAAAGAAAAAAGGGATCAAGATAGTTACAGGTGCCAAGGTTTTAGCAGACACCGTCCAGAAGAATCCATCTAATGTAACTATCCAAGCAGAAAAAAATGGCGATATACAGACGTTTGAAGGAGAAAAACTGCTTGTATCTGTTGGACGTATTGGAAATGTAGAAGGAATTGGTCTGGAAAATACAGAAATTGCAGTTTCTAATAACGTAATTGAAACAAATAAATACTATCAAACAAAGGAATCGCATATTTACGCAATTGGCGATTGTATTGGAGGATTGCAACTGGCACATGTAGCCTCACATGAAGGAATAATTGCCGTTGAACATATTGCCGGGCAAAAGCCACATCCTATAGACTATAAAACAGTTTCTAAATGCATCTATACTAGTCCAGAAATAGCTAGTGTAGGTTATACAGAAGAAGAGGCAATTGCGCTTGGATATTCGATTAAAAAAGGCAAATTCTCCTTTAAAGCAATTGGAAAAGCACTTATCTACGGGGAGCAAGATGGATTTGTAAAAATAATCTCAGATAAAAATTCAGAAGATTTATTAGGAGTTCACATTATCGGTACACATGCTACTGACTTGATCGCAGAAGGAGCTCTTGCAAAAGTGCTCGATGCAACAGCTTGGGAAATTGGAAATACGATTCATCCACATCCGACACTGTCAGAAGCAATTGGAGAGGCAGCGCTTGCAGTAGAAGGTAAAGCAATTCATGGCTAAATAAAAAAGCTAAACAAGTAAAGGGAAAGAAAATAATAAAGGCAAAAATTGATTCCATTAGGAGGTAATAAAATGACTATGGTCCATAATCGCCATTTAGAAGCTGGTTTAACAGACGACCAAGTATTGGCTATGTATGAGCAGATGCTTTTAGCTAGAAGAATTGATGAAAGAATGTGGTTATTAAATCGAGCAGGAAAAATTCCATTTGTTATTTCTTGTCAAGGCCAAGAAGCGGCACAAGTAGGAGCAGCTTTTGCTTTTGACCGTGATAAAGATTATATGCTGCCATATTATCGTGATTTAGGGGTTGTGCTAACTTTTGGGATGACAACGAAGGATATTATGCTATCAGGCTTTGCAAAAGCAGAAGATCCAAACTCAGGAGGAAGACAAATGCCTGGACACTTCGGTCAAAAGAAAAATCGTATTGTCACAGGTTCTTCCCCGGTCACTACGCAAGTACCACATGCAGTTGGCATTGCATTAGCCGGTAAAATAGAGAAGAAAGATATTGTTACCTTTGTCAGCTTTGGGGAAGGATCTTCGAATCAAGGAGACTTCCATGAAGGAGCAAACTTTGCTGGTGTGCATAAACTACCTGTTATTTTTCTATGCGAAAATAATAAATATGCTATTTCTGTCCCAATCGAAAAGCAATTAGGGTGTGCAAATGTTTCCGATCGAGCAATTGGCTATGGAATGCCAGGATACACAGTGGATGGAAATGATCCAATTGAAGTATATCGTGTCACAAAAGAGGCGGTGGATCGCGCAAGAAGAGGAGAAGGGCCAACTCTTATTGAAACTGTTTCGTACCGTTTAACCCCACATTCTTCTGATGATGATGATAGTAGCTATCGTGCAAAAGAAGAAGTAACAGAAGCAAAAGGAAAAGATCCACTATTTACATTTAGAGCTTATTTAATGTCGACTGGAATATTAACAGAAGAATTAGATCAAAGCTTAAATAAAAAGATCACGGAAGAAATAAATGAAGCAACGGATTATGCTGAAAAGGCGCCATATGCACAACCAGAAGATACACTTAAATTTGTGTATGGTGAATAAGGGGGAAATGTAGATGCCAGTAATATCCTATATAGATGCAGTAACTCAAGCCATTCGAGAAGAAATGGAGAAAGATGACAAAGTATTTATCCTTGGCGAAGATGTAGGGGTAAAAGGGGGAGTTTTTAAAGCTACAACAGGTCTTTACGAACAATTTGGCGCAGAAAGAGTAATTGATGCTCCTTTAGCTGAATCAGCTATCGCAGGGGTAGGGATTGGAGCAGCAATGTACGGCTTAAAGCCTATCGCAGAGATGCAATTCGCTGATTTTATTATGCCTGCTGTCAACCAAATTGTCTCAGAAGCAGCAAAAGTTAGATATCGTTCCAATAATGACTGGACTTGTCCTATTGTCATTCGTGCTCCTTATGGAGGTGGCATTCATGGAGCACTTTATCATTCTCAATCGGTAGAAGCGATGTTTGCTAATACTCCTGGTTTGAAAATCGTCATGCCATCTACTCCATATGATGTTAAAGGTTTATTAAAGGCGGCCATTCAAGATCCAGATCCTGTGTTATTCTTTGAACACAAACGTGCTTACAGACTAATAAAAGGGTTTGTTCCCGCTGAAGATTATGTGCTGCCGATTGGTAAGGCAGATATAAAACGAGAAGGGGAAGATATAACTGTAATCACGTATGGTTTATGTGTTCATTTTGCCCTACAGGCTGCTGAAAAATTGGCAGAGGACGGGATTTCTGCCCATGTTTTAGATTTACGAACCGTTTATCCACTAGATAAGGAAGCAATTATGGAAGCTGCCTCGAAAACAGGAAAAGTCCTTTTAATAACAGAAGACAACAAAGAGGGCAGTGTGATTAGTGAAGTTGCAGCTATTATTGCCGAAAACTGTTTGTTTGATTTAGATGCACCAATTATGCGATTAGCGGGAGAAGATGTTCCAGCGATGCCATATGCCCCAACGATGGAAAAATTCTTTTTAATTACGCCAGAAAAAGTAGAAACAGAAATGAGAAAGCTAGCAGAATTTTAAGTCGCATAAGAAGGAGTGAAAACAGATGCCAATCGAGAAAATTACCATGCCTAAACTAGGAGAAAGTGTTACAGAAGGTACGATAAGCAATTGGCTTATAGCTGTAGGGGATGTCGTTAACAAATATGATCCTCTTGCTGAAGTTATGACAGATAAAGTAAATGCAGAAATTCCTTCTTCTTTTTCTGGAAAGATTAAAGAATTAATTGCTGAAGAAGGGCAAACCCTTGATGTAGGCGAAGTAATATGTACCATTGAAGTAGAAGGGGATAAATCACAGGAAGAACAGTCTCAGGAAGAGAAGACAGTAAAAAAAGAAGCGGATATATCTATTCAAGCTGACACGAGTCAAAAAACTAGATATTCACCAGCTGTATTACGTTTATCTCAGGAAGCTGGAATTGATTTAGCGCTATTAAAGGGAACAGGCGCAGGTGGAAGAATTACTAGAAAAGATGTTCAAAAAGCGATAAGCGACGGCGTTCCACAGGTAAAAGAAGAAGAAAAAGCACCTGTAAATGTTGCAGTAACTCCCCCTAAAGAAGCGGTTGTACATAGTAGTATTCAAACAAAAGCGGGAGACAAGGAGTTGCCGATTACTGGAGTTAGGAAAGCAATTGCAAGTAATATGGTAAAAAGTAAGCATGAAATTCCTCATGCTTGGACAATGATAGAAGTCGATGTAACAAAGCTTGTCCAATATAGAAATAAAGTAAAAGATTCCTTTAAGAAAGAAGAAGGCTATAACTTAACATTCTTTGCCTTTTTTGTGAAAGCAGTTGCCCGTGCATTAAAAGAATTCCCAGAAATTAATTCTACTTGGGCTGGAGACAAAATCATTCAGAAAAAAGATATTAATATCTCCATAGCTGTAGCAACAGAAGGTGCGTTATTTGTTCCTGTTATAAAAAACGCTGACGAAAAATCAATTAAAGGAATTGCAAGAGAGATTACAGAACTTGCCAACAAAGCGAGAACGGGTAAGCTTACTATTGATGAAATGCAAGATGGCACATTTACTGTCAATAACACGGGGTCATTTGGATCTATTCAGTCAATGGGAATTATCAATCATCCACAAGCCGCAATCCTTCAAGTGGAATCCATTGTGAAAAGACCTGTAATTAAAGAGAATATGATCGCTATCTCAGATATGGTGAATTTATGCATGTCATTAGACCATCGAGTATTAGATGGACTTGTTTGTGGAAGGTTTTTACAAAGAATTAAAGAAATACTAGAAACAACATCAGAGGAAACAACACCGATCTATTAAGAAATGGGAAAAATCAGTTCCGTAAAATGGTGAATACAGCTAATACAAACATATATATTGAAAATAAGTACTTTTTTTATAATAATGTAGGAAGAAAAATATTTCATAAAAGGGAGCGAAACGATGAATATTGACTTTAACTTATTCATGAATGATGTTGTCCGTCAAGCACGACAAGAAATAGTAGAAGCTGGGTATCAAGAATTAACGACAAAAGAAGCAGTAGATGAAGCATTATCCCAAAAAGGTACGACTCTTGTGATGGTGAACTCTGTATGTGGATGTGCTGGTGGAATTGCTAGACCAGCTGCAAGCTACTCGTTACATTATAAAAAAAGACCAGATCAATTAGTAACTGTATTTGCAGGACAGGATAAAGAAGCAACAGAACAAGCTCGTTCCTATTTTACTGGTTTTCCTCCATCCTCTCCTTCTTTTGCATTAATGAAAGACGGCGAACTTGTGAAGATGGTGGAGCGCCATGAAATCGAAGGTCATGATCCTATGCAAGTAGTAGAAAAACTACAAACTGCATTTGAAGAATACTGTGAAGAAGTTAAATAAGAATTGTATATTTGCTCAAAAAGCTCAGGTATCTGAGCTTTTTTTGATGCAAAAATTCGGGCATGTAAGAGAAAAAACTACATATTAAGTAGCTAATCAACATAAAGAGCGATTATGTCCATGGTTTCGTTTTGTGAGAAAAAAGAATTTTCAAAAAAATATAACTATATTTATTTAAAAATTAAATTTTTTCAGAATAGTATTTCATTTATTGAATTTGTATAAATTGTATTGAATATTTATAAGTATGTGTTAAAATTCATATTGTTGCATGAATATAAATGAAAGATTATCTTATAATTTGCAACAAATAAGCAATATTAATAGAGAATAGAAGCATTAGAAAGTATAGGGGGATAATAAATAATGAAAAAATTATTAACATTAATGCTGTTATCAATCGTAGTTGTTTTAAGCGCTTGTGGAACCTCTACTGATGAAAACAGTTCAAATAGTGATAGTGGATCTTCTGATAAAAAGGTACTTGTCATGGGAACTTCAGCTGACTATGCGCCATTTGAATATATTGATACAGCAAAAAGTGATGACATTATCGGTTTTGATATTGATTTAGCTAATGCATTAGGCGAAAAACTTGGGTATGAAATCCAAGTTAAAGATATGGACTTTAGCGGATTAATTTCTGCTTTGCAATCTGGAAAAGTAGATTTAGTACTATCGGGTATGTCTCCAACACCAGAAAGAGCTGAAAACGTTGATTTTAGTGATGTATATTACACATCAAAAGATTTAGTTATAACGACAAAAGATAGCAATATTAAAACAGTGCAAGACCTTGAAGGAAAAAAAGTTGGGGTACAATTAGGTTCCATTCAAGAGGATGCAGCAAATGAAATTGCTGAAACAGTAAAGATTACTGTCGAAAATCGTGACCGAATCCCGCAACTAATTCAAGAGATTAAAGCTGGAAGATTTGATGCTGCAATTATCGAAGATGTTGTTGCTACTGGCTATTTAAATAAAGAGGATACATTAACATCCTTCCCTGCAAAAGAAGCTAATCAGGATGCAGGTTCTGCGATTGCATTTCCAAAGGGCAGTGAATTAACAAGTAAGTTCAATGATGAATTAAAGAAAATGCAAGATAGCGGAGAAATTGATGAGTTAATTGTTAAATGGTTTGATAACTAATTGAGAAGTGAAAGTCGGGGACAGTTTAGGGCAAGTTTGCCCTAAACGTTTTCTTGTTTTTAAGCTAAATAGATAGAAGACACCCTGTTTTTTATGAAAGGATTGAGATATTAATGGGCTTGGATTTCCAACAATTTATTCCATCGCTTCCTTATTTACTGAAGGGAGTAACAGTAACATTGCAAATTGTTATTGTAGCTGGAATTATTGGATTTGTTTTAGGGATTATACTTTCGATATTTAAACTAAGTAAGATTCCAGTATTAAGCTGGATAGCTGCTATTTATACATCTGTATTCAGAGGGACGCCACTTGTTTTGCAATTAATGATTATCTATTTTGGGGTTCCGCAATTAACTGGGATACAAATAGAACCCTCGGTTGCTGCGATTCTTTCCTTTGGCTTAAATTCAGCTGCTTATATTTCTGAGATTATTCGAGCTGGAATTTTAGCAGTTGATCGTGGACAGAAAGAGGCAGCCATGGCATTAGGTGTCTCACCTAGACAAGCAATGTTTGACTTAATCTTGCCACAGGCTTTAAAAAATATTTTTCCGGCATTAATCAATGAAGCTGTTTCTTTAACAAAAGAGTCAGCGGTTGTAACGGTAATTGGTGTAACAGATATTATGCGTAGGGCCTATATTATGGGTGGAGAAAAATATGCATATTTGGAGCCAATGATTCTAGCAGGTCTTATCTACTATGTATTAGTAATGATGTTGACTACATTGGCAAAAGCCGTTGAAAGGAGAATGAGAAGAAGTGATTAATGTTGAAAATTTGCATAAATCCTATGGCTCCCTTCAAGTTTTAAAAGGGATTAATACACAGGTCAAAAAAGGGGAAGTAGTGACCATAATCGGTCCTTCTGGTTCAGGGAAATCTACTTTTCTTCGCTGTATAAACTTGCTTGAAGTGCCTACAGAAGGAAAAGTAATCATTGATGGGACGGATATTACGACAAAAAACACAAACATAAAAAAAATGAGAGAAAATGTGGGGATGGTATTTCAACATTTTCATCTTTTCCCACATAAAACGGTTTTGCAAAACGTAACATATGCACCGATTAAAGTGAAGGGATTAAGTAAGGGAGAAGCGGAAAAAATGGGTAAAGAACTTCTTGCTAAAGTTGGCCTTGCTGATAAAGCAGCTGTTTATCCTAGCCGTTTATCTGGGGGACAAAAGCAAAGGGTCGCTATTGCACGTGCTCTTGCAATGAATCCAGAAGTAATCTTATTTGATGAACCAACGTCAGCTTTGGATCCTGAAATGGTAAAAGAAGTGCTTGAGGTAATGAAATCACTTGCAAATACAGGCATTACCATGCTAATTGTGACACATGAAATGGGCTTTGCGAGAGAAGCGGCAAACAGAGTATTATTCCTTGATGGTGGAGTTGTAGTAGAGGATGCACCGCCAGCAGAGTTTTTCACCAATCCAAAAACAGAACGCGCAAAAGAATTTTTGGAAAAAATGCTATAATATTGAATACAATTAGATTTCTTCGTCTCTAGGATGAAGGAATCTTTTTCGTACTCAGTGAAGCTGAATGAATCCTATTAGGATTACGATTCCTTATCGTATAAAGAATAAGCATCCACATACACTAAGAAAAAAAGCGAGTGTGATTGTATGCTGAAACTTATTCTTTCTATTTTCCTAACTGTCTCACCTATATGGCCATTAGGGCAAAACCCTTTACCAGGAGATTCTTTTGTTATTATAAACAAAAAAACCAATCAATTATCCATAATAGATGAAAATAGAGTTCAAACTATTATTAGTGTATCGACAGGAAAAACAGAAGACTTAACACCAGATGGCTTATTTACCATTACAGTTAAAGCAGTAGAACCGTATTATCGCAAAAAAAATATCGCTGGCGGACATGAAGATAATCCTTTGGGAACACGGTGGATTGGTTTTGATGCGAAGAATACAGATGGAAGAATATATGGTATTCATGGAACTAATAATCCAGGCACTATTGGAAATTATGTGTCCAATGGCTGTGTCCGTATGCAAAATGAGGCAGTAGAATCGATTTATGATTTAATACCATTAGGAACCAAAGTTCTAATAACAAGGTCAGATAAAAGCTTTGAGGAATTAGCAAAAGAGTATGGGGCTATTCATGAATAAAAAAGGAGCTGGGACAACATCGTTTCAGGTAGTAATAAACACGAACTGTTTTTGTTTTTGGCAAGAAGCTTTCAAAAAAAGTTTGTTGTATTACCCGCAGTCTGAATACATTTCGCTTACCATGGGGCTGCGCTTTAGCCTTCTCGGCTTTAGGGGTATTCCCTTTCTCGCAGCTCCCATAGGAGTTTACGTGTATTCAGACTGCTTAGTTCTTCCATTAGTAAGATAGTCTTCGGTTAAAATAACATTCCAATTCCGATTAACAGTGTAGATGCTAGCATAATAAAGATCATTAAATATACAACAATCTTTTGTAATCTATTTTTTCGTTTCTTCATAGAATCCTCCATAGTCTAACCATTCTTACTGTCTATTTTACTAAGAATAGAAGAATGGTACAACTATAAACATATGGAATTTTGATTAGGGAATTTTTTTAAGGTAAGAGGCTGGGACATAAACATTTCAGTTAACAATAAATACGAACGATTATGTGGTAAGTTTACATGATCGTTCGTATTTATATTTTAGAAAGAGGTTTAAAAATGAACTGAAATGGAGCGGAGGACGGTCGACTCCTGCGGGAAATAGAGGAAAGGCTGAGACCCCGCAGCGCAGCGAGGAGGGCACTGAAAAAGTATAGTATCTCCAAATTAAATAAGAATTTATTTATTTGAAAGCGAATATTAAGTTGGTTTGGAGAGGTGACCGCTTGACTCCTATGGGAACAGCGAGAAAGTCCGAGACCCTGCAGGAGCGTGAGCTGTGAAGCGGCTCGGCGCTCGCCCCAATGAGTCATGTGGGCACCTCGGAAAACAATTTACACATCTAAGTTTAAAAGGCAGTTACGGCCAATCATCAATAGCTATCAGTTTTTCAGTGCCCTCGCAGCGAGGAGCCATAAAACGGCTTTAAAGGTTGATATTCCAACATTTCTAGAGGGAGGCTCAGTTTCCTCCCCGGCGCATCGACCGTCTGTAGCGCAATGGAACGACTTAGTTTTTACACTTGAATATATTTAAAACCATAAATAACTAATATGAAAAAGTAGCTTTATTTAAGAGCTAAATTAGAGATTGTTCGTCTTTAAAGATTAGTTATTTAGATTTGTCCCAGCCTCTTTAAAAATACAGATCTTTTCTTAAAAATAAAGGTAGATATTCCGTCCGAAATTTTCATATCTACATGAAAATCAAAATAATTATCCCTGTGATTTTCATTTGATGTTCTATTTTTATAAGCGTATACTAATAATGTCACTAATTTTTGGAGGAACAAAAAATGATTAATCAAGAGCGTTTATTAAATCAATTTTTAGAACTAGTACAAATTGATTCGGAAACAAAGTTTGAAAAAGAAATTAGTATTGTATTAAAAAAGAAATTTGAAGAGCTAGGTTTAGAAGTATTCGAGGATGATACTACTGCGATTACAGGTCACGGTGCAGGTAATTTAATCTGTACACTGCCGGCAACAAAGGAAAATGTTGATCCGATTTACTTCACCTCTCATATGGATACAGTAGTTCCTGGAGTTGGAGTAAAACCGTCCATTAAAGATGGATACATAGTAACAGATGGCACGACAATACTTGGGGCAGATGATAAAACTGGTTTATCTGTTATGCTTGAAATACTTACTGTAATTAAAGAAAATAATATTCCTCATGGAACCATTCAATTTATCATCACAGTAGGAGAAGAATCTGGATTATTAGGAGCGAAAGCACTTGATCCAAAATTAATTCAAGCAAAATACGGCTACGCATTAGATAGTGATGGTAAAGTAGGAAATATCGTTGTAGCTGCACCAACACAAGCAAAAGTCAAAGCAACGATTCTAGGGAAAACAGCTCATGCAGGCGTGGCACCTGAAAAGGGAGTTTCTGCTATTACCATTGCTTCTAAAGCGGTAGCAAAAATGCCTTTAGGTCGTATAGACAAAGAAACAACAGCCAATATCGGCAGTTTCGCTGGAGGAAAACAAACAAATATCGTTTGCGACCATGTAGATATTCTTGCAGAAGCACGCTCATTAGTAGAAGATAAAATGCTTGCACAAGTTGCTAAGATGAAGGATGCATTTGAGTCAGCTGCTAAAGAAATGGGTGGAGAAGCTATTGTAGAAGTGGATATAATGTATCCAGGTTTTAAATTCGGTGAAGGTGACCATGTCGTGGAAGTGGCTAAAAAAGCCGCTGCAAAAATTGGCAGAAGCTGTGAATTACAACAAAGCGGCGGAGGTAGTGATGCCAACGTAATCTGCGGTTTTGGCATTCCTACAGTTAATCTTGCGGTAGGATATGAAGATATTCATACAACAAATGAAAAGATGCCAATTGAAGAATTGAATAAATTGGCTGAGATGGTACTAGCTATTATTGAAGAAGTAACAGGTAAATAATCAAGGTTATGTAAGGGTGTGTCCTAATTTAGGATTCACTCTTTTTTTTGTATATTTATCGAAACAAATGTTTCTATTTTACTTGCATTTATTTAGAAAACAGAGGAAAATATTTTTATAGGAAAATACTACTGTACATACTAATTTTGGGGGAATATAGATGGAAGAGAAGAAGGTTGTTATTTTTAAAGTTGCTAGCGGCGAATATTCAATAGATGTTTCTTATGTGATATCGATTGAGAAAGAAGAACAAATTACACCTGTTCCTCAATTGCCTTCCTTTGTGAAAGGGATAAGAAAAGTAAGAGACGAGCTCATTCCTGTTATTGATTTACAGATGGTATTATATAATCAAAGGACAGAAGAAAATGAAACAAATAAATTAATTGTAGTGAGAACAGAGGATATTTCTTTTGCCATGATTGTCCATGACGCGAAGGAAATCATTGATATTAAAGAAGAGGTTATTAAAGAGGTGGGAATCTCTGCATATCAGAAAACAGAATATATAACAGGAGTTCTTAATTTAGAAAAACGTTTGGTTTTGATGTTGGACCCTACTATTTTGATTGAAACATTAGATGGGGTAAGAGAAATTAAAGACTATATGAAAAATCAGCCTGCTTAATTTCTTCCAGAAGAATAAATGTATTAATTAATCTATAATGATCAAAAGAATGGTGAAGGTAAGATGAAAGAATTTTATCCAAAAAAGGGACGAGTTATACTACATGTAGATATGAACAGTTTTTATGCATCTGTAGAAATGGCCTATAATCCACAGTTAAAGGGGAAACCACTGGCAATTGCAGGGAATGAAAAAGAGCGCAGAGGTATAATCGTCACTTGTAGCTATGAAGCAAGAAAATTCGGAGTAAAAACAACCATGCCTTTATGGGAAGCAAAAAAGAAATGCCCGGATTTAATCGTTTTACCTCCAAATTTTGATCGTTATCGAACGGCATCCCTTGCCATGTTTCAAATTCTCCATGAATTTTCGGATATCGTTGAGCCAGTTTCCATCGACGAAGGCTATGTTGATATTACGAATTGTCATGAGTTAGGAACCCCGATTTACATTGCAAAAACAATCCAGAAACGAATTTATGAACGCTTAGATTTACCATGCAGTATTGGGATTGCTCCAAATAAATTTCTCGCCAAAACGGCATCTGATCTAAAAAAACCGATGGGTATCACCATTTTAAGAAAGCGGGACATTCCACAAATCCTTTGGCCAATGGAAGTAGAAGAAATGCATGGTATAGGAAAAAAAACAGGGGAAAAACTAAGGGCAATTGGTATCCAAACCATTCAAGATTTGGCGATGGCTCAATCCATTCCACTAAAAGCAACCATAGGCATTAATGGTATTCGCTTAAAGGAAAGAGCCAATGGAGAAGATAACCGGGCAGTCGATCCGGAAGCAGCTAATGAATTTAAAAGCATTGGGAATTCTACTACTTTGCCTCGTGATGTAAAGAATCAACAAGAATTATTTCAAGTTTTGGAAACACTAGCAAATAAAGTTGCTACGCGTATGAAAAGAAAACATGTGCATGCTAATCATGTTACTGTCACGATTCGTTACGGAAACCGTAAAAATTATTCCAAAAGCAAAAAATTAGCAAATCCAATTAAAACAGAAGAAGAGATACATCAATTAAGCAAAGAGATTTTTATTTCAGCATGGGATGGAAATCCAGTCCGCTTACTCGGAATAACAGCAGGAGATTTAATAGACAATAATATTGTAGTAAAACAACTGGATCTCTTTTCTTTTGAAAAGGACGCAGAAAAAGAACCCCTCTGGACTGCTATTGATAAGCTAAAAGAAAAATATGGCTCATCCATAATCGAACCAGCATCTGAAAGAAATAATATTTCAAAAAAGGAAGAAAATATCGGTACACTGACTAGCTTCAATAAAGATTTTCTACAAGGAAAGAAATTTTAGTACGGTTATTTTCAATAAAAAATTTTTTTTGAAATAAACCGGAAAAGTAGTTGCATTTTAGTTGCATAACTTAAAAAATCTTGCTAAAGTTAAGTGAATTCTACTATAAAGGATACATAGTTTAGAAGGGACGTTAGGAAAAAATGACAAAACAGCAATTTGGTGTAATCGGTTTAGCGGTCATGGGTAAAAACCTTGCGATGAACATCGAAAGCAGAGGATATACTGTTTCCGTTTTCAACCGTTCAAAAGAAAAAACAGAAGAAATGCTTAAAGAATCAGAAGGCAAGAATATTGTTGGAACATATACGTTAGAAGAATTTGTACAATCTTTAGAAGTTCCACGTAAAATTATGTTAATGGTAAAAGCAGGTCCAGCTACAGATGCTACAATCGAGCAATTAAAACCTTTATTAGATAAAGGGGATATTGTTATCGATGGTGGTAACACATTCTTTAAAGATACACAAAGACGTAACAAAGAATTAAGTGAACTTGGTATTCACTTTATTGGTACAGGCGTTTCTGGTGGAGAAGAAGGCGCTTTAAAAGGTCCTTCTATCATGCCTGGTGGTCAAAAAGAAGCATATGAATTAGTTGCTCCTATTTTCCGTGATATCTCTGCAAAAGTTAATGATGAGCCTTGTACTACTTATATCGGTCCAGATGGTGCTGGCCATTATGTTAAAATGGTCCACAACGGTATAGAGTATGGAGATATGCAATTAATCTGTGAAGCATACTTTATCATGAAGCATGTTCTAGGATTAGAAGCGCAAGAACTTCATGAAGTATTTGCAGAATGGAATAAAGGCGAGCTTGATAGCTACCTAATCGAAATTACTGCAGACATCTTCACTAAAATAGATGAAGAAACAGGTAAGCCTTTAGTAGATCTAATTTTAGATACTGCTGGTCAAAAAGGAACTGGTAAATGGACAAGCCAAAGTGCCCTAGATTTAGGTGTTCCACTTCCAATGATTACAGAATCTGTATTTGCTCGTTTTATTTCAGCAATGAAAGACGAACGTGTAAAAGCAAGTAAAGTACTTACAGGTCCAGAAATCAAACCATTTACAGGCGATAAAGCAGCATATATCGAATCTGTTCGTAAAGCACTTTACTTAAGTAAGATTGTTTCATATGCACAAGGTTTTGCACAAATGAGAGAAGCATCTGACGAATACGATTGGAACTTAAACTATGGAGAAATCGCTATGATTTTCCGTGGTGGTTGTATTATTCGTGCTCAATTCTTACAAAAAATTAAAGATGCATATGACCGTGATCCAGAATTGAAAAACCTATTATTGGATCCATACTTCAGTGAAATCACTGAAAACTATCAAGCAGCATTACGTGAAGTAATTTCTGGTGCTGTCTTAAACGGTATTCCTGTACCAAGCTTTGCAGCAGCATTATCATACTTTGATAGCTACCGTACAGCAACTTTACCAGCAAACTTATTACAAGCGCAACGTGACTATTTCGGTGCACACACATATGAGCGTCTTGATAAAGAAGGAATTTTCCATACAAACTGGATGGAAAAATAAGAAATATGTTAAAACACATCACACTTTTAATTGTGGTGTGTTTTTTTTGTTGGGATTAAATAAACTGAATGATATATCAACGGTGAAGATGCATAAATTATGGGAATGATAAAAGGGGGTATAGCGGAAGTTGAGGGTATAGTGGCATTTATCAAGGGAATGAAAACCAAAAGACGAGCTGGAAAGAGAAAAGTGTGTTCATCAAGCGTATCATCAAATAGAAATTTTCCGCACCCAATCATTTCTTCTACCTACTTAAATTAAAAAATACTATAAAAAATATGCTGCTATATTTTTTCAGCAGCATATACAAGAGTGTTTATTTTTTCAAAATAATAATAGTTAACTCGTTTTAAGTAAATTTAATTTCAATAGAAACGATCTCTGATCTACTGCCAATTCTAATTGGTGGTCCCCAGAATCCAAAGCCGGAGGAAACAATGGCATGAAGTTGCTTCTTTTGTTTGTATCCCCAATCTAATTCAAATACTCTTCTAGTTATAAGATGATTTGGTGCCATTTGTCCTCTGTGTGTATGTCCTGATAAAATGACGTCAATTCCATCATTCATGGCAGCTTCAAGCTCATCTGGCTGGTGATCCATCATGATGATTGGAAGGCGGTTGCTCTCATTTTCTAATAGTGCAGGAATGGAAAGCCTATCTTTATCTGTTTTATCTTTTCTACCAATTAGACGAATAGTTTCGTCGATTGTGATTTTTTCATCCATTAAGATGTGAATGCCAATGCGGTTCATTTCT
Organism: Niallia sp. Sow4_A1; assembly: GCF_052116745.1. Lineage (NCBI taxonomy): Bacteria > Bacillati > Bacillota > Bacilli > Caryophanales > Bacillaceae > Niallia > Niallia sp. Sow4_A1. The sequence continues at coordinate 119,287 of NZ_JBQKKM010000005.1, forward strand.
TTAATAAACGTAGGTATCATTTTTCCATAATACTCGTGATTGCCTAATACACCATAAATACCTAATGGAGCATGTAATTGCTTTAATTGCTCTCCCATCTTCTTTTTCATAAAAGGAATTGGGTCGTCATCAATGATATCGCCAGGTAATAATATTAAATCAGGCTGTAGGCTGTTTATTTGCGTTACTAGCCGATTTAAATGACTTTTCCCAGATAAAGTGCCAAAGTGCATATCAGAAGCCATAGCGATGCGTAGAGTGTCTCTTTTTGCTTGTTTTTTTTCTACAGTAAGTTTATATGTTCTAATAATTGGCGAATAAGCATTATATGTTCCAAAAACAAGTAAAAATAAGAGTAAGGATGCAGTGATAGTACCTATGATTATGGTCGCATCCATCGGATCCATCAACATCTTTAAGATAAACCAGCTAATATTGGCTAGGGGAAAAAGGATTAGTCCATATTCAAAAATAGCTAGCCAATAGGCACCCATTATTTTAAAGATCGTAATTGATTTAAGGAAGTGACTAATAAAATACGCATAGGAAAAAAGGATAATAGCTCCAATATAGAAAGCTGGGTAGGGTGTCAGTTGAAAGGATTTAAGCCATACATAACCATTCCAGCCAATGTAATAAACAAGTAAATTATATATGAGAAATACTAGCAAAATAGTAAAGGCAAATTTTATTTTTTTCATCAGGAGCTCCTATTATTCCATTTTTGATAAGCAAAAAAACGTGAATTCAAATGAGGATTCACGTTTTTTAAAAGTTTCTAGAAAAAGTTTTACTTAGCAAACATCTACTTCAAATTGATTGACCGGCCACCAGAAGAAGCCATCTTTTTCTAATAACTCATCTGCCTCTTTTGGTCCCATTGTCCCTGATGCATAATTTGGGAATTGAGTAGAAGGAGTTTGTTCCCACGCTTGTGAAATTTTATCTACGTAGCTCCAAGATAACGCAACTTCATCCCAATGGGTAAAGTTTGTAGCATCACCGTGAAGGCTGTCATCAATTAGTTTCTCATAGGCTTCTGGTGTATTTATTCCTGCAATTCCTGTATTTGCATAGCTCAGTTTAATAGGTGTTGCTTCCATGTTTTGTCCTGCTTTTTTAGCATTTAAATGCAAAGTGATTCCTTCTTCTGGTTGAATATGAATGACAAGAAGGTTTGGTGTGATCTCTTGATCAGGTCGATTATATAGATTCATTGGGATATCTTTAAATTGAACAACAATCTTTGTTGATTTGCTTTCTAATCTTTTTCCTGTACGGATATAGAATGGAACGCCAGCCCAACGGAAGTTATCGATCATTACTTTACCAGCTACAAAAGTTTCAGTATTGGAATTAGGATCAACCATTTGTTCTTCACGGTAGCTTGGTACTTCTAAATCTTCTACTAATCCTTTGCCGTATTGTCCTCTTACAAAGTATTTGTCCATTTCCTCTACTTCAATTGGACGCATTGCACGGAAAACTTTTACTTTCTCTGAGCGAATTTCATCTGGAGTAAGTTTAATTGGCGGTTCCATTGCAAGAAGGGCAACCATCTGTAGCATATGGTTTTGAACCATATCACGAAGTGCGCCACTTGTTTCATAATATCTACCACGTTCTTCCACTCCAAGTACTTCACTTGAGGTTACTTGAATATTGCTGATATAACGGTTGTTCCACAGGTTTTCAAAAATCGCATTAGAAAAACGAATCGTTTCAATATTTTGAACCATTGCTTTTCCTAAGTAATGGTCAATTCGATATACTTCATCTTCAGAAAAAGCAGTACGGATTTGCTCATTCAGTTCTTTAGCGGATTCTAAGTCATGTCCAAATGGTTTTTCAATGATTAAACGTTTATATCCTTTTACATCCGTTAATCCATCCTGATTTAAATGAATCGCAATTGGTCCGAAGAATTCTGGTGCCATTGCTAAATAAAATACACGATTGCCGTTTAAGCTATATTTGACATCTAATTCATCTGCGATGTTTTTTAGCTCCGCATAAGAGCTTGAATCTGTAACATCATGAGAATGATAGCAGAAATAAGAAGCGAATGTCTCTAAGTCATCATTTTTAGAACCCGCAATGGCTTCAGACACAGAGTTAACAACATTTTGTTTGAACTGTTCTTGTGTTAACGTTCTTCTTCCTACACCTACCACGGCGAAATTTGCTAATTTACCTTTTTTATACAATCGATAAAGAGATGGGAAAAGCTTTCTATTGGCTAAATCTCCTGTAGCTCCGAAGATCATAATAAGTGCATTTGATGTTTGTTTTTCATTCACTTTCTTGTACCTCATTTCATTTATATATGTATGAAAATTTTTAAATTGCTGCTTTACAAAAGTACATTTTTCTTAAAATAAGACATGTACCTATACAGTTATAAAATTTTATCTTTTTCTGAAGGATAAGGCAACAGATTTGTTTGTAATTTTTGCAAATATTTTTACTATTTGTATTTTCAGCAGAAATTTTTCATTCATCCAACATGATATTACAATAGATTAGCAAAAGTTACTAGTTAAAAGATTTAGGAATTTGGATATTCCATCAGCTGTAAAGTATACTTAAGGCAACTATTCTGATTTAGTATTTAATGATACGGTTTTATTTATACAGCAGGATTAGGTACAACGAAGAAAAATGAAAGGGGATTATCGAGTAAATATGAAATTGCAATTTTTAGGAACGGGTGCAGGGATTCCGGCTAAATCGAGAAATGTTACAGCAATTGCTTTAAAGCTTTTAGAAGAAAAGGGTAGTATTTGGCTATTTGATTGTGGAGAAGCAACACAGCATCAAATTTTACATACAAGTATAAAACCAAGAAGAGTGGAGAAGGTGTTTATTACCCATTTACATGGAGATCACATCTATGGATTGCCAGGCTTTCTTTCGAGTAGATCTTTTCAAGGGGGAGAAACACCATTGACAGTATATGGACCAAAAGGAATTAGGGACTATATACAAACCAGTCTTGCTGTTAGTCAGACATACTTAAAATATGAGCTACGAGTCGTGGAGATAGAAGAAGGCGTAATCTTTGAAGACGATGATTTTATGGTAGAAGCAAAAATATTAGAGCATGGTGTAACAAGCTTTGGCTATCGTGTAATCGAAAAGGATCGCCCAGGAAAGTTAGATACCGTCAAATTATTGGAATATGGGATAAAACCAGGACCTATTTATAAAAAAATTAAAGATGGAGAAGACCTCAAGCTTGATGATGGTACAGTCATAAGCAGTCAAACTTTTCTTGGGCCGAATATTAAAGGAAGAATTATTACTATTTTAGGGGATACAAGAACGTGTAATGCTGCAGAAGTATTAGCTAAAGAAGCAAAAATATTGGTTCATGAAGCAACATTTTCTGAAAAAGAAGCTTCTATTGCCACCGAATATTATCATTCCACAACTGTACAAGCTGCCGAAACAGCGAAAAGGGCTAATGTTGATTGTCTGCTATTAACCCATATTAGTGCAAGATATGACCAATCGTTAACTATACAGCTATTGAGAGAAGCAAGAGGCATATTTCCTAATACATATATTGCAGAAGATTTTTCAGAGTTTGATATTTAGAAGAAAAAAGGCTGTTGTCACATTGAAGCCAACAGCCTTTGGTATTGTATGAATACATTAGAGTGATAGTCACTATTTATCCCACTGTGTCTTAAACACCAGTAATAAGATTTAAGCATATGAAATGCACAAAAATAGGTGGGAAATGGTTACTTTCCTTTATTTAGGAAGCTTCAAATCGTCCGTAAGTGCTTTTCCCATTCGTTTCGATTGGGCAGTTGCTTCTTGAATACATGTAATAAAGGCTTTTTGCACATCAAATTCCTCTAGTATTCTTATTCCTGCTTCCGTTGTTCCTCCAGGACTTGTCACATTTTTACGGAGCTCTAGAGGCGTTTTAGATGATTTTGCGATCATTTCAGCAGCACCAAGTAATGTTTGTATAATTAATGCATTAGCTACATCACGATCTAGCCCGATTGTAAGACCACCTTTCTCCATTGCTTCTACTAAGTAATAGATATATGCGGGACCGCTTCCTGAGAGCCCAGTTATTGCATCTAATTGTTCTTCCTCCACAAATGTAACGAAGCCAACAGTCTCAAACATCTCATGGACGAATTGTTTTTGCTCGTCTACCACAAAGGAGTTGAAGGAAATTCCAGTAGCAGATTTGCCAACTGTTGCCGATGTGTTTGGCATCGCTCGGGCAATTGGAACTTCTGTGCCGATTAATCGTTGTAGGCTGTCCATACTAACACCAGCGAGAACAGAAATTAGAAGGGTTTTTTCCGAGAGATAATCCTTCCATTGAGCAATTGCCTCCTTTACATCTTTCGGTTTCATTGCGAGAATGATGACATCTGCTTCTGGAATGATTTTTTCTAAGTTGAAGGAGTAATGAATGCCATAACGCTCCTGTAATTCAGTAAGTCTTTTGACATTCCCACGATTTGTGACAGTAATAGCGGTTGGTTCGATTATTTTGCTTGAAACTATTCCGGAAATTAATGCTTCGCTCATGGAACCAGCTCCAATGATAGCAAGATTGTTCATTTTCTTTCCTCCTTTTTATAATAATTACAGTTACTATGAAACAAGAAAAACCTCTCATCCAAAAGAAAGGACGAAAGGTTTTTTCCGTGGTACCACCTTAGTTTCCATATAAACAGCAAATGTGCATGTTTATACAACTCTTCACCGGTATCGACGGATTACGTTTGGGTTTGCCCAACTACTCCTAAGTAGGTGTAACGAAATGGACATTGATGTAGTTTTTCAGCCTTAGGAACTTCACTCTCTTGCAAGCCATTACCATCTACTATTCTTAATCATCGCATTCATTTTATAAATTTATTTGATTATGCAAGATGGAGGGCTTGTCTGTCAATAGAAAATTTGTGTAGTAGGAAAATTAGCTACAAAAATGTATAATTTAACTAAGTAAATTTAAATAAGGAGATTGCTAATGAAGAGTAGAACAAACGGTTCTTATGTATATTTTTTGATAGATGATCATCTCATTTATAGTTACAAAATCGAGTCACATACATATATTACTTTACATGACTTAAAGACCACAAACCATTCTGCTCTATATGAAATTAACAATAAACAAGCGTTTCAAGATTTTGAACATGAAAGTAGCGAAGCAGTTGTAGGTACTGGATTATTTTTAGATGAAGAGAGTTTAAAAGAATTAGTTACTCCTATTAATAAAGTAATCAAAAAACAAAAGAAGAGAGAGACAGTGAAAGAGAAGAAAGCGATTCATTTAGTTGCCTCACAACATATTGCAAGTAGATTAACTATGGACCTTAATGAGAATATCGAAGTAATTGGCTTAGATGCAGCCTTTATGTATGGTCCAATTCGTCAACTTGATGAGCATTATGGCCAAAGAGAACGGTCTGAATGGATTTTTGAAAACATAAATCGGGAATTTGAGGACGAAAATCCATACATGATTGCACTAGCTAATAAAATAAATAGTTTAGATGAAATCAATGACGAAAGACCCGTCTATATCTGGTGTGGGAATAATATCGAAGAACAGTTAGCATTAAGATTTTTTATCTTTATGTTGGAAAAAAAAACTAATTCCATTTCCATTATCAACACATCGGAAGCCCTTGAAAAAATAGCACCAACTGAAAAGTTAGTGGTAAATACTGCAGAAATAAAAAGCGGGATATTACAATCTATATTTGAACATATTGATAGCAGTTATGTTATTACAACAAATCAAAAAAAAAGATTTGGAATGGAGTGGCTATCAATAACAAACGCTGATGAGCTTTTAAGAATATGGGAAAATCAAGAGATTATACCGGTAAATCTGGGTTATTATGATCAAACAATTTTGAAAGTATGGAAAAGAATGTATGCGAAGGAAAGAATAGAATACATAATGGCTAGTCAGCTTATTTGGAAAACGATAGAGGAAGAGAATCTTTACATCGATCCTGACTTTCTTGAATATCGGATTCGCCACCTTGTATATGCAGGCGTGTTTGAGATGAAAGGTATCCCTAAGAATATGAGACGCTATTTTGTTTGTTTGAAAAAAGAAGCGTAAAGAGCTAGGTTGTTATTTTTTATTTTCTATGCAAATATAGTTATGAAAATTTCTCTTATCAAGAACGTGAAGATCAAGGACTAAATATAGACTATAATATTTTAACATAGTATTTGCTATTAAAAATAGTGCGCAGCATTTTTTCTATATGTTTGCGCTTTTTTGAGGTGAATGATGAAGGTATTAAAAGGAAAGAACATTGTCATTACAGGTGCTTCATCTGGCATAGGAGCGAAAATTGCTTTAAAAGTAGCTAGCTTGGGAGCTCGTCCCATTCTTCTTGCTCGATCAGAAGATAAGCTTGCTTCTATTTGCGAGAAAATAAATAATCAATTTCCCGTTAAAGCTATTTATTTTTCTTTAGATGTTAGCAATACGAACCAAGTAAAAGAAGTATTTGCGAAAATATATCAAGAGGTCGATTTTATTCATGTCTTGCTGAATAACGCAGGTTTTGGCATATTTGATATGGTGCATGAAGCCACTATGACGGATATTGATCATATGTTTCAAGTGAATGTGATGGGGGTTATAGCTTGTACAAAAGAAGTTTTGCCTTCTATGTTAGAAAAAAACAGTGGGCATATCATCAATGTCGCATCACAGGCAGGTAAATTAGCCACACCTAAATCGAGTGCCTATGCTGCGACAAAGCACGCTGTTTTAGGTTTTACAAATAGTTTAAGAATGGAAGTTTCTCCATTCCATATCAAAATTTCTGCTGTAAATCCAGGACCAATCGAAACGGCCTTTTTTACTACTGCAGACAAATCTGGAAACTATGTCAAAAATGTTCAAAAGTATATGCTATCGTCCGAAAAAGTAGCAGATAAAGTAACAAAATTAATCATTCACCCAAAACGTGAATTGAATCTTCCTGTTTGGATGAACTGGGGAAGTGTGTTATATAATTTATTTCCAGGGATTGCTGATAAGTTAGTGGGTGGTATCTTGAATAAAAAATAAACACACTAAAAATAAGGTGAATCTGTAACATAACCATAAACAACATCTTGAACTATATCATAAAGCTTGATAATGTTCCTTAATACAATAAAATAGTATCTTTCTCCAAAGTATTATATACTAATTTTAATCGAATAGGAGAGTTATAGATAATTTTCTTAAAATAATATGTTGAATAATTAATTGCAGCAGCTAGGGAGATGGGAATTATGGAAAAAGCAATGTTTGCAGGTGGATGTTTCTGGTGTATGGTATCTCCATTTGAAGAACAGCCAGGGATTGGAGGAATTGTTTCTGGCTATAGTGGGGGACATGTGGAAAATCCAACATATGAACAAGTTAAAACAGGAACAACTGGTCATTTTGAAGTCGTGGAAATTACATTTGATCCAGACTTATTCCCATATGAGCAGTTATTAGAATTGTATTGGCAACAAATTGATCCGACAGATCCAGATGGGCAATTTCATGATCGTGGACCTCAATATCGGTCAGCCATTTTTTATCATAATGATAAACAAAAAGAACTTGCTGAGAAATCGAAACAAGCAATGGCCGAAAGTGGAAAATTTAAGAAGCCAATTGTTACATTAATAGAACCAGCTGCGACATTCTATCCAGCTGAAGCCTATCATCAGGATTATCATAAGAAAAATAAGACGCATTATAAAGAAGATAGAGAAAAGTCTGGAAGAGATGTGTTTATTAAAGAGCATTGGTAAAAAGATAAAAGCGAATTTTGCTAAGCAAGCTATCTTTAATGATAGAATGTAGCAAAATTTGCTTTTTTGTATCTATTTAAGTTTTTTTACTATATTTTTTCCTGAAAGTTTCGTTATTCGAAATTTTTTTTGTTTTTTTAGGCTAAAGTATTGTCGATGTATGTCGATATGATAAAGGGATTAAATTAGTGAAATGAGGTAGCTTCAATGAGATTTTTACAAAATATTAATATTTCAAAAAAAATAATGATTATCATTATGTTTAGTGCAATAGCATTAATCTTAATCGGACTATTTGGGATATATGGCATGAAGGAAATGTCCAAAAACACTCAAAAGATGTATGAAGAAAAACTATTACCTAATACATATATTACAAAAATACAAAAATATCGATATACAAGCGATAGCTACATTATCGAGTTAATGATTACAGAAGATGAGAAGAAAAATCAGGAATTGTTAGAAGCAATAAAAAAGAATACGGAGGAGTCCGACAAGTATATTAAAAAACTTGATTCGATAAAACTATCAGAGGAAGAGGCAAAGGCATATAAGATATTTAAAGATGTTTCTGCTGGCTTTGATCAACTACAAGATCAGGTTATTTCTTTATCAATCAACAATTATAATGATTCAGCGTATAGTTTATATACTAAAAATTTACGAACTAAAACAAATGTTATCAATGAACAATTGGATGAACTTCAAAAAGCAAATGAGGAAAAAGCAGAACAGATATCCAATGAAAATAACAAGTATTATACGACAATGATCTATTTATCTTGGGGAGTTATAATTATAGCTGTAGTACTAGCTGTATTATTTGGTCTCTATATTTCTGCTATGATTGTCAACCCAATTAAACGTCTAAAAACTTTAATGGAAAGAGGAGGACAAGGAGATTTCTCAGAAAGGTCGAGTTATAAAGGGAAAGATGAAGTAGGTTCTCTATCTGATAGTTATAATAGGATGGCTGATGGAATGAAGGGCCTTATTGAAATGTTATCGGAAACATCCCATCATCTTGCTTCATCTTCTGAACAATTGAGTTCTAGTTCAGAAGAAAGTAGCAAAGCAAGTGAACATATTTCTGAAACGATTCAGGAGCTTGCCGAAGGTTCTGAAACACAAATGAGATTGATGGAATCAAGCTCAGCCGATATTCGTAATGTAAATGAAACGACTGGACTTATAACAGTACGTGCAAAAAAAGTGGCAGAAACAGCAGAGCAAACAGCAGAAGTATCGCTTGAGGGTGCGAAACGTATTTCAGAAGTAACGACACAAATGAAATCCATTAATAATAATGTGGTGACGCTTGCCGAATCAATAGCTACATTAGAATCTAGAATAAATCAAATATCCGATATTACAATGGTAATATCGGATATTTCTTCCCAAACCAATTTACTAGCATTAAATGCAGCAATCGAGGCAGCAAGAGCTGGCGAACAAGGAAAAGGTTTTGCAGTTGTTGCAGATGAAGTAAGGAAATTAGCAGAACAAACTGCTGGTTCTGCAGAGCAAATTACCAGCCTTATTAGTCAGATTCAAACTGATTCTAAGAATACTTCTTTATCGATGACAACTGCTGCAAATGATGTAGATACAGGATTAACAATTGTTCAAGATGCAGGAGAATCATTCCATAGAATCGAACAATCTGTGCAAGAACTAGTTATATTAGTAGAGGAAGTAAGTCAATCGCTTGATCAATTAAAAGAACATACTAATACGATTAATGGTTCGATTTTGGAAGTGAATTCAATGGCAAGTGAAGCAGCAGCTAGTACAGAAAACGTATCTTCAGCTACTGAAGAACAAGTAGCATCGATGCAGGAAATAGCAGCATCTTCGACTTCATTAGCACAACTCGCAACCGATCTACAGGATAAGATAAAACAATTTAAGATATAATAAGAAAGAGGAGACATGCTAAAGAAAAGCATATCTCCTTTTCTTTAATCACTTTTTACATATTCCGTTAAAAAGTCATCAATCGCTTTCTCATAGGCTTCTTTGTTCTCATTATAGCTTTGAGCATGAAATCCATTTACTGCGAAAAATAATTTTTTGGGACCCTGTTTTTTATCAAAAAGTTTTTGAGTCATTTCTGGCAGAATAAAATCATCTTTTTGACTATGGATAAATAACATTGGGCTTTTAATCTTATCAATAACGGAAATAGGAGAGATATCCTTTATGGAATATCGAGCCCTTGCTCGCAGAAATAAATTAGCAATGGGGATGAAGACTTTCCCAGGCAGTTTTATCTCCTGTTTAATTAGATAATTTAGCTGTTCGGTAAAATCCGAAAATGGACAATCTGCTATATAAAAGTCAGCGCCATCCTCAATTCCTCCAGCATAAAGAATCATCGTTGCAGCACCCATCGATTCCCCATGGATGCCTAAAATAATATCTTTTCCTTTTTCTCTTTTTACCCAGTCTACAATTTGTTTTAAATCAAATTTTTCATAATAACCGAAGCTTGTATTTTTTCCGCCAGATTCTCCGTGTCTACGATGGTCATAGATGATTCCATTAAAACCTCTTTCTAAAAATAAGTTCATGTATTTAATCGAACTCGTTTTATTTTCCGTTACTCCATGTGAGATGATGATATATTTCTTCGTATCATAAGGTTCCACTAGAATAGCTTTTAACTCATAGCCATAAGGAGAAGGAATTGTAATTTCTTGTTTAGTTAAATTTTCAAAAGAAACTGGATCATATCTGCCAGCTTCTTTCTCTCTTTTTAAAATAAAAGCATCATCCTTTTTCTTCATATACATTAATCGATTAGAACAATATACTCCAATGGATGTAATAAACAATAAGACAGAAAATAGATAACGAAACAGCTTTCTCAAACCGATTCCTCCAGTTAGTACAGAAATTTAGCAGAAACTAATTTGAGTGTATCACTTCTTCCAAGAGAAACAAAATAGACATTCGCTTCAATTATAAAAAAATAGACAAAGAATAGTGGCGCCTATGATAAAAAATCTTATGCAGAAATGATCAAATGGTTACATGATGGAACTAAAAGGGCGGAAGTTTATATATAGGAGGTAAGAAATAAAGAAAATCCTACACCCTCTTTAGGAATAGTAGAAGGTGTAAGATAAGTAGCTACTGTTTGGAGTTTTGTCTATTTGTCGGATGAATGGCTTTTTCCAAATCTTCTGCTGCGATTGTTTGTTTGACAGTATCTGCATTTGGTTTCCCAGCTTGGCTATACCCTTTTTCTCGTTTTTGACCCATTACTATCCCTCCTAAATGAATATAGTGATACTAGCAAGACTATTTGTGCTGTATCCAATTCTCTAATATAACTTGAGTAAAAAAATATGTTATTATACATACAGCATAGTAAAAAAGAAGGGTTGAATTATGGCAGAACATCATTTTTATTTAAAAGCAGATTGGCCAGGCTATCGTAATGATGTCGGTACAATTGAAAGTGGAAATTTAAAAACAAAAATATCGATTCCTAAAGAAATGGATGGTCCTGGTGTCGGTACAAATCCAGATGAAATGCTACTTGGTGCTGCAGCAACTTGCTTTATTATTACACTTGCAGCAATGATGGAAAGAAGTCGACTTGAAAAGGAAAGCTTAACATTAGAATCAGAGGCAGTGGTGGATGTGACAAACGGTGTATTCACTTATCAAAAAATTATTCATCGCCCGAAGATAATACTAAAAAAAGAGGCTACTGAAAGAGACATGAAGCTTGCAGCAAAACTTGCACAAAAAGCAGAAGAAAGCTGTATGATTACTAGAGCAATCAAAGGGAATGTGGAAGTCAAGCTAGATGAAACCATTGAGCTTGCATAGTAAAGAACAGATAGTTGGAGGATAAACGTATGGCAAAAAAGCGGAAAAATATCCAAAAAGAAAAACAACAAGATAAGCCTGTTACATTAGGTGATCTTCTGAATGATCAATTAGCAACTCAACTCAAAAATAAAAAACAAGAGCTTAAAGAACAAGAAGAGGCTAAGCTAAAAGCAGAAGAAGAAAGAAAACGGGAAGAACGAAGACAAAGAGAGAAAAATAAAAGCTTTGAAGAATTGTTAAATGAAAACTCCATGAACTGGAAAGATTTTAAATAGGAATTAAAAGGATACCTTGCTTTAGCTAATGGTATCCTTTCCTTATATCTTAAAAGCTATTTTTTTCATATCCCATGACTTTGGTGAAATCTGTTTCTTTTATAAGTTTATTTTCTGGTAAAAGTAATGCCTGAAATTCCCTAAATAATGCCTGAATCTCCACATTCTCATTGATAATAGCAATGTTCTTATGATAGTCTTCCTCACTAGAATAGGTTGTCATCTCCATCCATTTTGTTGGATCATCGTGACTTTGTAAGTAGGTTGTTTCTGTGTCCAGATAGTTTTTATAAATTTTACATGCTTTTTCTTGAATACGAAAATATTCATCCATTTTATCCTCTTGTATATGGAATTCATATACTTTTACATACATACTCTCTCTCCTTTTCCAATGTTATCGATTGTCTTGTATATATATTATCATGAATATAAATAATAATTATTGCTTAATCACTCTTCTTCAGTAGAACTTCTAGAAAAAAGATAATGCTTTTAAAAAAGTAATAGAGGAATTAACAAAAACGCAGCTACCAGAGTCAGAAATATTGGGTCTCGAATAAAGTATAGTAGTATAAATGGAAGGAACATAAAGTGATTAGGAAAGAATTCCATTGTTAAAACTATAAAAATAATGATCGAATAGTGGATAATTAATCACAAAAAAAGAAACATTAAAGGGATTGAATCTCCTCATTAATGTTTCTCTTATTTATTTACAAGTCTTATTTATTTAAAGTAACGGATGTTCATGCTTCATTTTTAATTTTGTCCATCTTTTTTCTACTTCTTGGTCAAAATCTTTTAGCATTTCTGTATTTTCATCTTTTAATAAATGCTTGGTTTTCCCCATATATTTCAACCACTCTGTTAAAGGAATTTTTTTATTTTTTTCTTCTGGGTTATAAGTAATGGTTGTTATACCATTTTCCACTTCATATAGTGGAAAGAAACATGATTGGACGGCTGCTTCCACTATTTTAGATCCGAATTTGTCATCTGTTTTCCAATTTAATGGACAATTAACAAGGATCTTCCCATAGACAGTACCAACATTTTGCGCATACCATTGTGCTTTTGCTCCTTTTTTTATTAAATCCAATGGAAAGGCTTCAGCTCCTGTAAATACATATGGAATATTTGTAGCAGCCATAATTTGCGCGGTATCTTTATGATGAAATCCTTTACCCTTTTGAGTACGTCCTATATTACTTGTACTAGTCATATGACCAATTGGAGTAGAATAAGACATTTGTGAACCAGTATTCATATAGCCTTCATTGTCGTATTCTAACATAATTAAATGATGATTTCTTAAAGCTGTTCCAATGGCTGACCCCATGCCAATATCCATTCCGCCATCACCAGTGACCATCACAAAAGTTGTATTATCAGCAATCTCTATTTCTCCTCTTTTTTGTAATTCCAAAAAGGCTTCTAATGTCCCCGATAATGTAGCAGGTCCGTTTTGAAATAAGTTATGCATCATTGTTTGCTTATGAGAAGTATGGGGGTAAGCTGTTGTCACTACATAAGCACAGCCAGTTTGGAATAATACAACAATATCTCCTTCAATGCCTTTAAAAAAGAGTTCAAGACCAGATAAAATTCCACAGCCAGGACAAGCCCCATGACCTGGAGCAAAACGTTTTGGTTTTGCAGTAAGGGTACGAAGGGGAGGAACTTTAACTTTTATAGTTTGTGTTTCTTCATCTTGGTTAACTTCAATTGATCCAGTATTAAAGTCGTCTTCTCCAAATTGTGGTTCCATCAATGGTTGTAATTTTTTATCTACCTCCCCTGGATAATGTCCATAATAATCAAACGTTTTAACAGTTTTCGATTGATTCATCGCTTCAATGGCGAAATTAAATAAATTTTCTGCATCATCTGCATAAAAATCTTTTCCGCCTAATCCAAAAACACGACTTAATACAATGGTTTTATTAGATTTATCTTCCTGCAAAGCGGATTTTACTTCATGTGTAATATTTGGACCATGTCCACCGTAAGAATCAGCACGTTCCCCAACTAACAGTGCCTTTACATTTCTTAAAGCTTTTCTAATTTCTTCTGCAGGAAAAGGACGAATTAGATTTGGACTAATTACCCCAGCTTTTATCCCTTTTTCACGTAATTGATCTACCACATCTTTAGCTGTTTCAGCGGCAGAATTCAGTAGGAACAATGCAACATCTGCATCATCCATTCTATATAGGTCTAACAGGGGATAGTGTCTCCCGGCAATTTTTTCGAATTCTTTTGAAACCTCTATAAAAACATCTTTTGCTCGGTAGATTGCTTCCGATTGTTGGAAGTGGTTGTTTAATAAATCATCACCATTCATGTGTGCGCCAATGGTAACTGGCTGCTTTGGATTTCGAATAGCTGGATATTCTGTTGGGCAAGGACCAACAAAACGTTGGACAACTTCTTTATCTTGAAAATAATGGACTTTTCTTTTTTGATGAGAGGTAAAAAAGCCATCATAAGCTACAATTACAGGTAATCGAACTTTTGAATGCTCGGCAATTTTTAAGGCCAAAATATTCATATCATAAACAGCTTGAGGCGTTCTTGCTGTTAAAATGACCCAACCTGTATTTAGAGCAAAATATAAATCTGAATGATCGCCTCTAATATCGAGAGGACCGCTTATCGCACGGGTAACAAGATTTAATACCATCGGAAATCTTGTGCCAGATTGGACAGGAAGTTGTTCAAGCATATACATAAAGCCATTGGCACTAGTGGCATTAATTACGCGGGCACCTGTTGCAGCTGCTCCGTAACATATTCCTGCAGATCCATGTTCTCCATCAGCTGGGATTAATTGTATGTCGTGTTCGCCCCTTGTTTTCATTTGATCTAAATATTGTGCAACCTCTGTAGATGGGGTTATAGGGAAATAGCCCATTATATGATAATTTATTTGCGCAGCAGCCATGGCAGCCATTTCATTTCCAGATTCGAATGTGGTTATTTGAACTGGTCTATTTTTGATTAACAGATCATTTTCTAATATAGACATTTAGGAAATCCCTCCTGAAATATACGGAAAATTTTGGGATACTTTGTTATCATGCGTGAATCCTTGTTTCTCTTGGATTGTACTCAGTGCACTTGTTGGACATGCTTCAATACATTTTAGGCACCCCTTACAATATTGATAATCTATTCCTTGTAATGTCATTATTTGCTTCCCACGCTTATTTACTCTTTTGTCCCATACAAAGCAGAGGTCTGGACAGACAGTATCACAAGAAGCACAATTAATACAACTTTCTTTGTCGAATTTTGGAATATAACCTTGGCGAGAGCCGCCTAAATCCTTTTCCATACTATTTCCTTGTGTCGTTAGGACACCGCCGATAGTTTGGGTCGCAAATCCTAATGATGAGAGAGGGCGAGAGAAAGTATTTTGATGAGTATCTTGAGGTGTTTCATATTTTTTAAATACAACTTCTTCATAGCCTCGGTCAAATGTTCTAATATTTGCTTCTACTAATTGAGGATATTTTTTCTCGAATGTCCTTTTAATAACATTCCTAATAGCTTCTGGGTCTAGAAAATCACATATGCGAAATAGAGCACCAAGCATTGCAGTGTTCACTCTTGTCTTTTCTTTAACCGCAATTTTAAGTGCATCAACGATAGCTAATGTACCGTGCTGAAGGTTTAAATCTCTTTTTACTTCGTCAAAAACTCTGGCAGAATTAACTAAAATAATTCCATCTGACTTTAGGCCACTTGATACATTTACGGTTTTATATAAGGCTTCATGAAACACGCCAATAACATGTGGCTCTTCAATAGGACTGTGGGCGCGGATATCTGTGGTGGCATCACAGAAACGAATGAAACTCTTTACAGGAGATCCTTTTTTTTCAGAACCATAGGAAGAAAAGTTAGACCCGTTTAATCCTAAGCCTAGAACACCAGCTTCTGCTAACATTTTGCCAGCCAAGTTTGCACCAAGACCTCCGATGGATTCTAACCGAATTTCATAGAAACCTAGTTCATTTTTTGTTGGTAATATAGACATTTTACTCCCCCTCTTTAGAAGTTAAATCAACAGATTGTCTATTCTTATAGTAGTATGAAAATTTAGAATTTTTAGTATAAACAATCAATATATCTATTTTAAGGGAAATTCAAAATTATAACTGTGTCAATTTTCGTAACTTTTTAGACGGTTTTAAATAAAAGTAGCACTTATTTATAAAAATATTCTCTTTCTGTCTATAATTCTACAAATCTATTTATACAGAAAAGTACCAAAACAAACTTAACGCTCTAGGAAAATAAGGAAGGCTCGTTTAATTCATTTATTGAGAATAAATAATCTTTCCCGTTTCAGAAATATCATACCCACCAGCTGAAAGTTCATTTTTTAGTTCCTTTGTTTTAAGTAATTCAACTACTAATTGAATAAGCTGCTCGTTTGCTGATGACCTTAAAATCACCAAATCGTAGTTTTCTTTTACAAGTGGTAAAAAATCAATTCCAGATGGATAATTGATTTTTTCCATTCCAATTCCAAAATCAGCCTTATTCTGTGCAATTCCGACTGCTACGCTAAAATGACTTGTAGCAACTTCTTCATAGCCATAAATAGATTGGATTGTAATATTATTCATTCTTAAATGTTCATCTAACAATGTTCTAGCACCTGATCCAATTTCGCGATTCAGTAATTTAATGTCAGAACGTTGTATATCTTGCCAACTAATAATTTTTTTTGGATTTCCATGTTTTACATAAAATCCAGCCCATCTGTTTATAAAACGAATAACAATAAAAGAATGACTTACTAATAGCTTTTTTAAATAGGGCAGATTGAAAGTGGAAGTTTCCCCATCAAATAAGTGAACACTGGCGATATCTACCTCCCCATTATACTGGCTAATGATTCCATTTAAACTGCTTGCGTATGAACGGAGAGGGCGGAAATAGTCTACGCTGTTATCCAAATGTCTTGAGAGTATATCTAAAGAAGGGTCTTGTCCACTAATTATGATGGACCGAATATTGGTAAAAGGATCATGAAAGTGATTGGGAGAAAGGATAGGCAATCTAGATGATTCATTTGTTGTGGGTTGTTTTTCTTTTGCATTCCATTTAAATTTCTCTAAGTCGGCTTCATCTACTCTCATTTGTCTGCCAACTCTATATGCAGCTAACTTCCCTTTTTTTATCAAGTCATAGACAGTTAGCTTTGAAACTTTGAGAATATCTGCAATTTCCTCCGTAGTATAAGATTTTTTGTGACTCATTTGTGAACACCTCGATTTTATTATTAGAATTTTCTGTATTTTATATTTACTAAGGTATTATTTATTCCTATAATCGTTATAACTAATTATAACTATTTATAACTAAATAGAATTAATTTCCTAGTTTCTTCTATTATATATAATACCTAGTTATAGTTAGATAAAAATAGAGTAGGAGGATCAAGATGAAAAATCAAGTTTGTATTTTTTTAGCCATTCTTATTTTGTTTATGTTACCAGGATGTAGCAACGATAAGGAGGCATCAGTTCAAAAGGAAAAGAAAGATGCAGTGGAACTATCGATTGCTGCTGCTGCAAGTTTAAAAGAAGCAGTGGGAGAATTACAAGATGCTTTTAAAAAAGAATACCCCCAAGTAACCATTACTGTCAATTTTGGTAGTTCTGGTCAATTAGCACAGCAAATACAACAAGGTGTGCCAGTTGATATTTTTTTATCTGCTGATCAAAAATGGATGAATATGCTAGAAGATGAGAATTTAATTGTAAAAGAAACGAGAAAGGATTTTACAGGCAATAAAATAGTTTTGATAGGAGAAAAAGATAGTGATAAAGATTTCTTAACTTTTGAAAATTTAAAAGGGGATGAAATGGGACAAATTGCTATAGGAGATCCAGATAGTGTACCTGCTGGAACATATACGAAAGAAGTTCTAGAAAATCTGGGTAAATGGGAAGAGCTTAAAAATAAATTTGTTTACGGAAGTGATGTAACACAAGTATTAACCTATGTTGAATCAGGAAATACAGATATTGGATTTGTGTATTCATCTGACGCACTTATTTCAGAGAAGGTACAAGTTTTAGCAGAAGCAGATTCCTCTTTGCATACACCGATTATTTATCCTGCCGCAGTATTAACTGACTCCACAACACAAGACACAGCAAACAAATTTATCGAGTTTCTACTTTCAGAACAGGCACAAACCATTTTAGCTGAATACGGATTTATTAAATAAATTTAATAAGCGAAAGGAGAAAGTTCTCTAGTATTCGAGGGAGAATATAAAAAGATGGATTATACACCCTTATTCTTATCGTTAAAAGTAGCTTCCATTGCCACAATTATTGTTTTTATTTTAGGTACTTTTGGTGCAAGAGCAATTGCTAGAGAAGATTTTTTGGGGAAAAGTGTGTTAGAAGCAATTATATTGTTACCACTAGTTTTGCCACCAACCGTTGTTGGGTTTGCCCTGTTATACCTTTTTGGGAAAAATGGTATATTCGGGAAATTATTATTTGAGTCGACTAATATACAAATTGTATTCACATTGTTCGGAGCAATCCTTGCAGCGATTGTCGTTGCTTTCCCACTTATGTATCAAAGTGCTTCTGCTGCCTTCCAAAATTATGACAAAAATATTGAAAATGCTGCAGTAATCATGGGAGCAAGTAAGTTTAAAGTATTTTGGACCATTTCGTTTCCACTAGCCTGGCCAGGATTATTAGCAGGGGTTGTTCTCACATTTGCTAGATCACTTGGTGAGTTTGGTGCGACATTAATGATTGCTGGCTTTATTCCAGGTAGAACAAATACAATTCCAGTTGAAATCTACTTCGCTGTACAAGCTGGGAATACTTCTACAGCATCTTTTTGGGTGGTAATTTTAATTGTATTGGGTTTAGTTGCGAATATCTGGTTGAATTGGTGGAGCAAAAGAAATTTATTAAAATATAAAACAGATTAATAATCAAAGACTTTCATTTACAAAGATTAAGAGGTAATCAATTTAGGTAGAAATATTCCAAAAATAAAACAGGTGATATTAATGCTTATGTTAAACATGAAGAAGCAATTACAACATTTCACGATTCAGTTGCAATTTGAATCCAAAGATGACATTTTAATCCTTTTTGGTCCTTCTGGATCTGGTAAAACAACCGTTCTGAATTGTATTGCTGGATTAGATGTACCTGATGATGGGTTGATAAAATTTAACGAGCAGACTTTTTTTGAAAAAAATCGAGGAGTAATGCCGATTCAAAAAAGAAAACTAGGTTATTTATTTCAAGATTTTGCCCTTTTTCCCCATATGACCGTTGAAAAAAATATCACCTATGCAATGAAAAGTCAGTCGTTAGTAGATCATCTTGTCCAAGTAATTGGGATAGAACATTTGCTGAAAAAGTATCCAAGACAAATTTCAGGTGGGGAAAAACAACGAGTGGCTTTAGCCAGAGCCTTATCAACAGAACCACAATTATTATTGCTTGATGAACCATTTTCTAGTTTGGATCAATTTACGAAAAATGTTTGCTATGAAGAATTGAAAAGACTTCATCAGCTATGGAAAATCCCGATAATTATGGTTACACATGATTATGAGGAGGCAAAGATTTTAGGCAATCGCATTTTGTATATGAAGTATGGAAAATTGCAGGAAATGGAGTATTTAAATCAATAAAGTTAGAAAGAGGGATTTTGCTCATGAAAGCAAAATCCCTCTTTCAAATAAATTAGGAATTAAGAACTATTTTTTCTGGATATTTGTGTGAATGTTACAAAATTATGAATAAAAATGCAATTTGTAATCGATTGCAAGAAAAAACCCTGTAAAATAATCTGACAATTATATTGAATTTTGAATTTACAGAAAATAATATCTTAGGTAATCAGCGAAAGAATTCCATATATTTACATTAATAATATGGAGATGTTGGAAACCTCTTAGAAATTTTAAAAGGAAGGGGGATGAGAAAGGGAATTACTAGAAACAAGAAATGCATTCGTGTATCAATTTATTTCAGGGAGGAGAGAGTGTGAAAACGATTAATCAAGAAGTGGAAGATCGCATTGCCCGTCATCCCTGCTATAGCGAGGATGCACATCATCATTTTGCCCGCATGCATGTAGCAGTGGCACCTGCATGTAATATTCGTTGCAATTACTGCAGTCGTAAATTTGATTGTGCAAACGAAAGTAGACCGGGAGTTGTTAGTGAAGTATTAAAGCCAGAAGAAGCAGTAAGAAAAGTGTTAGTAGTAGCAGGGGAGATTCCGCAGTTATCAGTAGTTGGGGTTGCTGGACCTGGAGATCCATTGGCTAATCCAGAAAAGACTTTTGCAACTTTTCGTGGGGTGGCAGAAAAGGCACCAGAACTAAAACTTTGCTTAAGTACAAATGGATTAAGACTTTTAGAATTTATCGATCAGATTCAAGAATTAAATATTGATCATGTAACGATAACGATTAATGCAGTTAATCCACAGATCGGGCAGCATATATACTCGTATATTTTTTATGAAGGTAAAAAATACAAGGGAATTGAGGCTGCTGAAATTCTAATTAATAATCAGTTGAAAGGGCTAGAAGCACTGACTGAAAAAGGGATTCTATGTAAAGTAAACTCAGTATTTATTCCAGGAATAAACGATCAGCATATGGAGGAAATTTCGAAGGCAGTGAAGAAAAGGGGAGCGTTTGTCCATAATATCATGCCTTTAATTGTTACTCCTGATACAGTTTTTGAAAGAAATGGAGTTAGGAACCCAACATCTAAAGAAATACAAGAAATACAAGAAAAATGTTCTGGAAGTTTGAAAATGATGAAACATTGCCGTCAATGCAGAGCTGATGCAATTGGATTGCTGGGAGAAGACAGAAGTGCACAATATACCAAGGACAAGATTATGAATGTTCCGATTCAATATGACCCAATAGCAAGAGAAACAATTCAGCAAGAACTTGAGTTGAAAGTGAAAGAAAAAAGCAAGAAAAAACAAGAACGAGAGGCATTAAAACAAAGAAAAATAGAATCAGGTTCTTCAAGTCTTAGAATAGCTGTAACGACAAGAGGGAATGCAAGAGTCAATCTTCATTTTGGGCATGCGAAAGAATTTTTGGTTTTTGATGTGAAAGAAAAAGAAATTAAGTTTGTCGGTGTTAGGAAGGTTCAGTCTTATTGTGTTGGAAAAGTCGGTTGCAATACAAAACAGGTTCCAATACTTGCAGAAACCGCTGAGATTTTAAAAGATTGTCAGATGTTAATTAGTTCTGGCATTGGCAAAGCACCTCAAAAGTATTTGCAGGATAGAGGAATAGTTTCCATTATCCAATCAGGAAACATTGAAGAATTGCTTTATGAGAGTAGTAAATATTACAAGTATATGAACCATATGTCAGTAGAATATGTTTAATTCATTTGGGAAGTTTTAATTAAAATGGAGGGGGAATTACAATGCGTCAAATCGCTTTTTATGGAAAAGGTGGAATTGGAAAATCAACTACATCACAAAATACCTTAGCACAATTAGCAACAAAATTTGGTCAAAAAATTATGATTGTGGGATGTGATCCTAAAGCAGACTCCACTCGTTTAATTCTAAATACGAAAGCACAAAGTACAGTTTTAGAACAAGCAGCAGAAATGGGAACAGTAGAGGATCTAGAATTAGAAGATGTCATCGCAAAAGGTTATGGCGATATCCTATGTGTGGAATCAGGTGGACCAGAACCAGGGGTTGGCTGTGCTGGACGTGGAATTATTACCTCTATTAATTTTTTAGAGGAAGAAGGAGCTTATGAAGGATTAGATTTTGTTTCTTATGATGTATTAGGGGACGTTGTATGTGGTGGTTTTGCAATGCCAATACGTGAAAATAAAGCGCAAGAAATTTATATTGTTTGTTCAGGTGAAATGATGGCGATGTATGCAGCAAATAATATTTCTCGCGGTATTTTAAAATATGCAAATAGTGGCGGTGTACGATTAGGTGGATTAATTTGTAATAGCCGTAATACGGACAGAGAAGCAGAGCTAATTTCAGAGCTTGCCCGCCGTTTAAATACACAAATGATTCATTATGTTCCACGCAATAATGTCGTCCAGCATGCTGAATTGCGTAAGATGACAGTTGCTCAATACAAACCAGAAGACCAGCAAGCAAAGGAATATGAATATTTAGCACAAAAAATATTGGAAAACGATATGATGACGATTCCTACGCCAATAGAAATGGAAGAGCTAGAATCCCTATTAATGGAATTTGGTGTTATTGAGGATGAAGAAACAGCAATCAAAAAATTAGAAGAGCAAGAAGCAGCTACTAAATAAAAGAGATTACTAGAAAAGAGGTGAGATTTGATGAGTACAAAAGTTGAGGAGAGTCAGGCATTAATTGATGAGCTGTTAGAGGTTTATCCGGAAAAAACAAAAAAATTCCGAAAAAAACATTTTCAAATTGCCGATGAAGAGACAATCGAATCTGGCAAATGTTCTATTAAATCCAATATCAAATCACGTCCTGGCGTTATGACCATTCGTGGATGTGCTTATGCAGGTTCAAAGGGAGTTGTTTGGGGACCGATTAAGGATATGATTCATATTAGCCATGGACCAGTAGGGTGTGGCCAATATAGCTGGGGAACCCGAAGAAACTACGCAAACGGTAAGTTGGGCATAAATAATTTTACCGCGATGCAAATAACTAGTGATTTCCAAGAGAGAGATATTGTATTTGGTGGAGATAAAAAGTTAGAGGCATTATGTAGAGAAGTGAAAGAGATGTTCCCACTTGCAAAAGGAATTTCCATTCAATCTGAATGTCCTGTTGGATTAATTGGTGATGATATTGAAGCGGTTGGGAAGAAAATGACCAATGAGCTGGGGATTCCAGTTATTCCAGTTCGTTGTGAAGGATTCCGAGGAGTTAGTCAGTCACTTGGCCATCATATTGCAAATGACACTATTAGAGATCACGTTATGGGTACTCGAGAACTGGCAGAGTCGGGTCCATATGATGTAGCTATTATTGGAGACTATAATATTGGTGGAGATGCATGGGCTTCCCGCATTCTTTTAGAAGAGATTGGCTTGAGAGTTATTGCTCAATGGTCAGGAGATGGATCCATCAATGAATTAGGAATTACCCATAAATCAAAATTAAATCTGATACATTGTTATCGCTCCATGAACTATATGGCTACAACATTAGAAGAAAAGTATGGTATTCCTTGGATGGAATATAACTTCTTTGGACCAACGAAAACAATAGAAAGTTTGCGTGCGATTGCGGCCCATTTTGATGAAACAATTCAAGAAAATGCAGAAAGAGTAATAGCTAAATACCAACTTGAGATGGATGAAATCATTCAAAAATATCGTCCTCGGTTAGAAGGGAAAAAAGTAATGCTCATTATTGGTGGATTGCGTGCCCGCCATACTATCGGTGCTTATGAAGATTTAGGGATGAAAATTGTAGCGACTGGATATGAATTTGCACATAAGGATGATTATGAGAAAACACTATCAGAATTACATGATGGAACCATATTGTATGATGATCCAACTGCATATGATATAGAATTTCTATCAGATAAATTAGATATAGATTTAATGGGTGCTGGTGTAAAAGAAAAATACGTTTATCATAAATTGGGAATTCCATTTAGACAAATGCATTCATGGGATTATAGCGGTCCTTATCATGGGTTTGATGGATTTAAAGTATTTGCAAAAGACATGGATACTGCTATAAATAGCCCTGTTTGGGATCTATTGGCAGCACCATATTAAGTAAAGGAGGGGGGATAATTATGGCAAAAAATCCTGAAATTCAAGATCATAATACTTTATTTCAGAGTGAGAAATATAAAAAACAAGCAGAAAATAAACTGCTATTTGAAGCGCCATGTTCTATACAGGAAGTAGAAGAAACAGAAGATTATTTAAAAACGGAAGAATATAAAGATATAAACTTTAGCAGAGCTGCAGCTACCATTAACCCTGCAAAAGCTTGTCAACCTCTAGGGGCAGTATTAGCAGGTTTGAGTTTTGAAGGAACACTTCCTTTTGTTCACGGTTCTCAAGGCTGTGTAGCCTATTTTCGTAGTCACTTTGCTCGGCATTTTAAAGAACCTGTACCAGCAGTTTCTTCGTCTATGACGGAAGATGGAGCTGTATTTGGAGGAATGAGAAATTTAATTGAGGGGCTTCAAAATAGTAGCGCCTTATATAAACCGAAAATGATTGCAGTAAGTACAACTTGTATGGCAGAAGTTATTGGGGATGATTTAAGTGCATTTATTGAGAATGCACGGATAGAAGGAGCAATCGATAAAGAATTTCCAGTTCCGTTTACCAATACTCCTAGTTTTGTAGGATCTCATATTCATGGTTATGATTCTATGATGCGCTCGATACTTTCCTACTTGTCCGAGAAAAAAGGAGATATAGAAAATAAGGTTCCTACAGATAAAATAAATATTATTCCTGGATTTGATACGTATACAGGTAATTTCGCAGAACTAAAAAGAATTTTAGAACTTATGAATGTAGATTATACCATTCTAGGTGATCATAGTGGCAATTTAGATTCTCCAGCAAATGGTGAATATAACTATTACTATGGTGGCACCAAATTAGAAGATGTTGCACAGGCTCCAAATGCAAATGGAACTATTTTGCTACAAAAATATTCTACTAAAAAAGTAGAAAAGTATATTAAGACATCATGGCATCAAAAAACGATTTCATCGTGGATGCCGATAGGAATTAAAAATACAGATACTTTATTAGAAAACATTAAACAATTGTCTGGTAGAGATATACCAGCTGTTCTCAAAGAAGAACGCGGAAGAATAGTAGATGCTTTAACTGATTCCCATGCCTATTTACACGGTAAGCGTGTAGCCTTGGCAGGAGATCCAGACTTACTACTTGGGTTAATCTCCTTTTGCTTGGAAGTTGGGATTGAACCAATTCATATCGTTTGCACGAATGGAGATAAAAAATTCAAAAAGGAAGCTGAAGAGCTTTTATTAAAAAGTCCATATGGTATTGACGGAAAAGTTCACATAGGAAAAGATTTATGGCATATGCGATCTTTATTGTTAACAGAACCCGTTGATTTTGCAATAGGTAGTACACATATGAAGTATTGTGCAAAAGATGCTAAAATTCCTTTGGTAAGAATCGGTTTTCCAATTTTTGATCGTCATCACATGCATCGATATCCAATTATCGGTTATCAAGGGACATTAAATGTATTGACGTTAATTGTTAATACTATATTGCAACAATTAGATGATGAGGCACCAGATCATAGCTATGATACAGTACGGTAAGTAAGAATTGTCAGCGGGATATCTATAATCTCGCTGACAATCAACTTTTTAGGGATTAAGCGGAAATTTTTTGATAGGGGGGGATTATAGCATGGAGAAATATGTTGTAGAGGCATTTGCTGAACCAGCATGTGAACATAACTCGGTAAATCAGGCACATAAAGGTTGTGTTCAGCCAACTCCTGGTGCGGCATCAGGTGGTTGCTCTTTTGATGGCGCTCAAATTACTCTTCTTCCCATTGTCGATGCAGCACATCTTGTGCATGGACCTATTGCGTGTGGCGGAAATAGTTGGGAAGCGAGAGGAAGTTTAAGTTCGGGGTCCTATCTTTATCAATATGGATTAACTACAGATCTTAAAGAACAAGATATTATCTTCGGTGGAGAGCAAAAATTGAGAGGGGCAATTCGTGAAATTGCAGACAGATTTAGTCCACCGGCTATTTTTGTTTATTCGACTTGTGTGACCGCCCTAATAGGTGTAGATTTAGATTCCATTTGTAAAAGCGAAAGCAAAGTAATTGGAATTCCTGTAATTCCAGTGAATAGCCCAGGATTTGTTGGTAGTAAGAATATGGGCAATAGATTAGCTGGTAACGCATTGATGGACCATGTAATTGGAACAGATACTCCTCCAATAGAAACACCATTTGATATAAATTTAATTGGAGAATATAACATTGCCGGAGAAATGTGGGATATAAAAGAACTTTTCGATCAAGTGGGTATACGCATTTTAGCTAATATTACAGGAGACGGAAGGTTTCATAAAATTAGATGGGCGCATAAAGCGAAATTAAATATGGTTGTATGCAGTAGAGCGTTGATTAACATGGCAAGAAAAATGGAAGAAAAATACGATATTCCATATTTTGAAGGATCTTTTTACGGAGCAAAAGAAACAACCCTATCTTTACTAACCATTTCATATATGCTTAACAATCAAGAATTAATGAAAAAAGTCCGAGCTTTTACAAAAGCGCAAGAAGAAAAACTAGCATTTGATTTAACTAAATTTCGTAAAAAATTATTAGGAAAAAGAGCAATACTTTATACTGGTGGGGTGAAAAGTTGGTCTATCATTTCTGCACTCCAAGAACTAGGAATAGAGGTAGTAGGAGTTGGCACAAATAAAAGTACGATGGATGACATTGAACGTATAAAAGAAAGAATTGGAGAATCGGCAAAATTAATAGAATCCGGAGGAGCCAGCAAGATATTAGAAACTTTTCGTAATGAAAAAGCAGATATTATCATTGCTGGGGGGAGAAATATGTATGTTGCCTTAAAAGAACAGATTCCTTTTCTTGATGTAAACCAAGAACGCCATCATGCTTATGCTGGATATGTTGGATTAAAACGGTTAGCAGAACAATTAGTGTATGCATTGGAACATCCAATTTGGGAATTACTTCAATCTCCTTCTCCTTGGAAGGAGGTAGGAAAAGAGTGACAATTGTAAAACTAGATAAGAAACTTGCCATTAACCCACTAAAAGTTAGTCAAACATTGGGTGGAGTTCTGGCGCTTCAGGGATTATTCCGTGCTATCCCGCTTGTACATGGATCTCAAGGTTGCGCTGCTTTCATTAAAGCACTTATGACACAGCATTATCGGGAACCAGTTTCTATTCAAACGACTGCTCTTCAGGAAATGAATATTATCTTTGGTGGGGAAAGAAGCACAATAGAAGCAATGGAGACAATTCTTAACAAACATCATCCTTCATTGATGGCAGTATTAAGTACTGGTTTAACGGAAACTGCTGGAGATGATTTAATAGGAAACATTAAAAACTATTTAAAAACAAATGAACCAAACTGTTTTATTTTCCCTGTTGCTTTACCAGATTTTGAAGGATCGTTAGAATCTGGCTTTCAATTAACCGTTGAAGCGATGATACGTGGTTTAGTGGAACAGCAGAAGTTTACATTACCGATGAAAAAGAAACAAAACCAAATTAATTTGCTAGCAGGATCTTTTTTAACGGCAGGAGATGTAATGGAAATAAAAAAAATTATCCAATCATTTGGATTTTCTGTCATAACTGCACCAGATATCTCCACTTCGTTAACAGGATCTTTACAAAAAGGTTTTTCCCCATTATCACAAGGGGGGGCTACGAGGGAGCAATTACAAGGATTATTTGAATCGGAAATGACAATTGCTGTGGGAACTAGTTTGGAAAAATCAGCTCAAATGTTGGAAGCAGCAGCAGGAATACCTTATCGGTTGTTTCCTAGCTTAACAGGATTAAAAGCTAATGATGAATTTTTTTCTTTTTTGCAATCGTTAAGTGGAAAAAAAGGAGACTCATTTTACCAGTGGGAAAGGGATAATTTACTTGACTGTATATTGGATTCCCATTTTTACTTTTCTGGGAAAAAAATAGTTATTGGCTTAGAACCAGATCATCTTTTTTCTATTGTTAACGTCTGCAAAGAATTAGGCGGAACGATAGATGGATTAGTCAGCAGCTTTTCAGCTAAGGTGCTATCAAATATGGAGGAAGATATATTCATCGGTGATTTAGACGATTTAGAAACCATGGCTGATAATGCGGATCTGTGGATAAGTAATTCTCACGGTGAAAAGGGAGCAGATAGGAAAAATGTTGCATTCCTTCCAATAGGTTTTCCAATTTTTCATCAAATTGGTAGTTCCTTATTTACAAGTGTTGGATACCGAGGAACAACGAATTTGATTATAAAAATGAGTAATTTATTAATGTAAAAGAAAGTGGGGGGTTACATATGAAAATCGCCTTTGCTACAGATGATGGAAAACATGTTGACACACATTTTGGCTATACAGAGTCTTTTGATATTTATGATATTTCAAAGGAGAAATATGAAAAGGTTCAAACTAGAGTTGTTTCATGTGCTAGCGAGATAAGTGAAAATAATCGAATTGACTATCGAATAAATAGAATAGTAGATTGTAAATTACTTTTTATTACACAAATAGGACCAGCTGCAGCCGCTCGGGTAACTAGAAATAAGATTATGCCCATTAAAGTTAAGGAAGGAACGTTAATACAAGAGCAGTTGGATCGATTGCTGTTGTTGTTACAAAGCAAGCCACCATTGTGGTTAGCAAAAGCGTTAAATAGTGAAAAGGAGAGTAAATTATAGGGATTAAGAAAAGGAGATAGGTATGAGTTTTGAACAAAATCAAGATAAACCGATTGATTTTTCTAGTCGTTATAGCCGTCAGTTAAAGTTGGTAGGCTTAGAGGGGCAACAAAAGTTAAAAGATGCAACTGTATTTATAGCTGGGATTGGTGGATTGGGCGGAACAACAGCCATTTATCTTGCGGCAGCAGGAGTCGGAAAATTAATCATTTTTCATGAAGGGAATATTGCTTTGCCAGATTTAAATCGCCAAATTTTAATGGAGAGCAATAAAGTAGGAAAACAAAGAATACCAAGTGCTCTTAACAGCATTAAACGGATAAACCCAGAAGTGATAGTGGAAGCTTATCCGGAAAAAATTAGTTATGAAAGGGTTTATCCATTAGTAAAAAGGGCTGATGTTGTAGTAGATGCTCGTTATGATTTTCCAGAAAGATACGAATTAAATCGCCTTTGTGTAGATACTGGAAAAATAATGGTTGAAGCAGCTATGTCAGGATTTGAGATATCCTTAACAACCATTAAACCAAAAGAAACGGCATGTCTTGCATGCGTATTTCCCCAGCAGGACCCGAAATGGGAGCCGCTTGGATTCCCAGTACTTGGAGCAACATCAGGTATAGCAGGTTGTTTAGCCGCGATGGAAGTAGTAAAAGTGATAACAGGTATCGGTGAACCTTACTTCAATAAATTATACCGTTTTGATTCTTTACAATTTCAGTCTTCCACTTTTTCTTTAAAAAGAAATCCATTATGCACACATTGTGTTGGAAAGAGGGATGAATGATGTTCGATAAAAACTTACAAGATTTATATGATGCGGAAGATTTTTTTGAGTTCTTTAAGGTGCCATATCATCCAGAAATATTAAATGTATCCCGTGTTCATATATTAAAGCAATTTCAAAAATATCTAAAAGAAAGTGGTTACTTTGAAAGTAATGAAAGTGAAAAAGAAGTATGGAATATTCAAAGAGCTTTATTATTTAGAGCATACCGAGATTGTGTTAAACCTACCCCAATAAGACAAAAATTTTTCCCAGAGTTTTATAAAAAGAATGGAGCTTTTTTTCCTTTTGATCAAATTAGACAAAGGGAGGAGAAAAAGTGATGTATTGGACAGAGGAGGCAACCAACAAATTAATAGAAATAGTAGAAAAACAAAAAAGAAAAGAAAATGGCATTCGAATTATTGCTCAACCTGATGATATAGAGGGCTTCACATATGAGCTATACTGGGAACATCAAGTAATGCCTACTGATGAAACAATAAAACAGGAAGGATTAAATATTTTTATAGATAAACAGTCACATCAGCTATTAGAGGATACAGTCGTTTATTTTACGATTCAAGAAGGTAAAGAGGGGATATTTATCATGAAAACAACCTCTGACTGTTCAACTTGTTCCACTGTTTGTTTTTAATTAAAGGAAAGGGAGAAGGGGTGTAATAGTGAATATTCAATTTTGTGATACTACTCTAAGAGACGGTGAACAAACAGCTGGAGTTGTTTTTACAGCCTATGAAAAACAAATGATTGCAACACTTTTAGCAGATGCAGGTATAGAACAAGCGGAAGTTGGAATTCCTGCAATGGGAGTAGAAGAACAAAAAGTTATTCACTCTTTAGTAGAAATGCAGCTTCCAATCCAATTAATCACATGGAATCGAGCAGTTAAGGCAGATATAGATGCATCTATACAAACGGGAGTAAATTGGGTTCATATCTCGATACCAACTTCAGAAATCATGATGAAGCATAAATTAAAGAGAAATAAGGAGGAAATAGCTCTCCAGATTCAGCGAGTAGTGGCTTATGCACAATCTTTTAATCTACATGTATCTGTTGGATTTGAAGATGCTTCGAGATCGTCTCTTTCTTTTTTGATGGAGTTAATTCATTTATTATATCAAAATGGAGTGAAGCGATTTCGTTATGCTGATACAGTTTCCGCATTATATCCTTATACAGCTGAAAGGAATATAAAGGAATTAGTAAGGAATTGCCCAGAAGATATTGAACTGGAAATACATTGTCATAATGATTTTGGCTTAGCAACAGCTAATACACTAGCTGCTATCCAGGCAGGAGCAAAATGGGCCAGTACCACAGTTGGTGGAATCGGAGAAAGGGCAGGTAATGCAGCTTTTGAAGAAGTAGCTATGGCATGGAAGCACTTATATAACGGCAAGATAAATGTAGATACTACCTATTTTCATTCACTTAGCGACATGGTATTTCAATCCTCAGGTAGACAAATTCCCGAAGCGAAGCCTATTGTAGGATCGAAGGTGTTTACCCATGAATCTGGTATACACGTAGATGGTTTATTAAAATATAGTAAAACCTATCAAACCTTTGATCCAATGGAAGTTGGCCAGAATCACCATTTCGTTTTAGGAAAGCATTCAGGTTTAAAAGCAATCTACTATTTTTTAGAACAAGAAGGCATACAACTTGAAACAGGGAAAGCGCAAGTACTCCTTGATTATGTGCGTTCTAACATGAACGAAACGAAGAAAACAATGGAAATAGCAGAATTGAAAAGTGTTATTTTTCAATTAGACAAATAGCTACTGAGTAATAATTGTTCAAATAAAAAATAGGAATAGTGATACCTATTTTTTATTTGAACAATACAAGTTAAAATCACTATTACTTCTTAATTTATTTCCATATAATTTTCTTCTTATAGCATTGTTTTTTTTGAAAAGTAATGATTGAGATGCTTAAATTAATGCCAAGTTTTTCTGACTATATTCCTCGATTTTATCCTTTTTTTGAATCCACTATTAATATACCTTTCCAAATGTTTTCTCTTTATCGCT
The DNA here is from genome assembly GCF_052116745.1 of Niallia sp. Sow4_A1. NCBI lineage: Bacteria > Bacillati > Bacillota > Bacilli > Caryophanales > Bacillaceae > Niallia > Niallia sp. Sow4_A1. The sequence continues at coordinate 150,539 of NZ_JBQKKM010000005.1, forward strand.
AAATAATATGTTCTTAATAGACAGAAAGACTCCGAATGAATGTTAGAATGATGGGTTGGTGGAAGGAACACCTACATTGATGGAAGTTTCACTCTTCGTATTAGCCCTGTATAAATGTTTGCTTTTCTTATATGATAGGGAAAGAAATAGGGATATGATTAATGGAGAGGATAGTGAGTTAGACATGCGATTAAAGTATGGTAAAAAGATAACAGAACGGAAAATTCGTTATGATTCTACAACAGAAGATTATCCATGCAAACTTCTTCACGCTGATACTAGGAAAATTACACTTTTACATCAAGTTGAAAAGCCGTTTGAAATGAGGGAGGGGAAACAAAAGCTAGTTATTCCAAAAGGGACATTTACGTTTGCCTATTATTGGTTAGATCAGCCATATAATTTATATTTTTGGAGAGATACAACTGGAAAATATTTAGGTGCATATTTTAATATTGTTAGAAAAAATTGGATTCAAAATGATATTGTATTGTTTGAAGATTTAATCATTGATCTTGTAGTAAAACCAAATGGTACTTATTATATTTTAGATCAAGAGGAACTACCAATTCCTTTGCAAACTTTTGAAAATGGCTATGTAGATGATGCCTTACATATGTTGTTAGAGAGGAAAGACAATATCATTGAAGAGGTAAAGGCTGAAACGAAGCTTTTTTTAGATAGAATAAAAACTGTATGAGTAAAATGTTTGTGGGAGAATAAATATCCTTTTTGTCTAGTTGGGGGACTCGTCCCCCAACTAGACAAAAAGGCCACCAAGCGTGAGCGCGGTAGCTGGAAAAAATGAAGCATTAAAAAAGAGAGCTTCCTTTTGTAAAGTAGAATTTGACTAGAAAACTACGAAAAGGAGAGGCTCTCATGAATCAATGTAACACAAAAATGCCATCATTAAAAGAA